>NZ_AYYI01000029.1 GCF_001436505.1 Loigolactobacillus rennini DSM 20253
AGATACCTATTATATGTACGAAGGCATTTCATTTACACAAGATTCTTGACGCTACCCATTTATCGCTCGCAACTCATCTCTTATTTTTATAAATCTAATCATCCTTTAACATTAAAGTGTAACGAAAAAGACCCTCCATACCATAGAAATTAGGAATAACTACGGCTAAGAAAGAAAGCCTTTTCATAACCCTCATCATACTAAAGTTACACCAAAAGTCAACGAAATTGTTCCTACAAATTATTAACGTGATAAAAATGACGATTAACGTTATCACCACATAAAAAATCAGTAAAACGATTTAGCACATAAACAACTAACTTTTAATTAGTAAACTTACCTTTACAAAAAGGATAACGCGGCGTATCCTGCATGTAAAGCAATATTAAAATTACCTGAGGGGGATTCAAATAATGAACCAAAAATTTCTCGATGTGATCAACCACGAAGGCCCAACAACGATTGTCACCATCAATGGTAACCCAGCACATGTGGTTAATACTTGGAATTCTTATTTAAACGTTGTAGATGACCACACAATTTTACTTCCTGCTGCCGGCATGCGCAGCATTGAACACGACTTTACTACTGACAATCACATCACGTTAACCATGGGTAGTAAAGCTGTTCCCGGCACGCAAGGTCCCGGCGCCGGTTTCCATGTCCATGGTACTGGTCAATTTATGGACCATGGTACCTACTATGATACCATGAAAGCCAAGTTTGAGTGGATGCGCAAAGTGTTAGTTGTGTCTATTGATGACATCCAACAAAAAATATAATTTACTGCTTATAGATGATAAGCCCCCAGTAGCCTTTAATTTAAGCTACCGGGGTGCTTTTTATTTTTTAATCTTGTAGTTTCGGCTTTCAAATGGAATTTCGGTAACGTGTTCGCATTTGTTGAGATACAACGCTAGCATAAAGAAATAGCCTGAAAACAAATTGCATAGATCATAAACTTTGGGCGGGATCGTCTTCCCGGCGTAATCCATCCGGTCAAGCAACCGGACAATGACTTTCCACTTGGAACGAATGACGTGTGCTTGGCAAGCCGCAACTGAACCAGCCGGTAACACAAAGAAACTACGATTTGCTTTAGTGACTTGATCCATTGCTTTTGTTCGCTCCAGCAGCCATTGTAATTCACTATCTGTAATTGTCACTTTAGTCCGTAAAGATGGATTTAAGTGATAAATTAATTCATCTACCCGCTGTAATTCTGCCACGATTGCATTGTGTTCTTCAAATATTGAAGCAGCACATGTTGCCCGTAATTGGCCGGTTAAAGAAGCCAATTCATCCGTCAAGATCTCAAAATCACACCGATAATCTTCAGGTTGATCATCCAAGAAAGAGTAAGCTTGATAAGGGCTTTGATATAATTTTGCCAAATAATCCTCCCTATTTAATTGTTTGCCATAATTTTTCATTGCGCCGCAGGTAACCTAAAACATCTGTATTAAAAACATGTTCTAAAAATTGGCCGGACACGATTTGGTTAAACTGACCCTGATTCACAATTTGGCCAGCTTTTAAAAACAACATTTCCTTGGAAAAAGATAGTGCAAGGTTAATGTCGTGGAAAACACCGATTACTGCATGCTCACCGTCTGCCATCCAATCATTTAAGTAATCCAATAGTTCTAATTGGTAGTAGATGTCTAAATGGTTGGTTGGTTCATCTAATAAAATGATTTTAGGATCTTGAGCTAGTGTCTTCGCTAAAAAGGCACGTTGAAGCTGGCCTCCTGACAGTGAATCGATCCGCCGATCCTGCATATCTTGAAATCCTGTGGCCACTAAACACTTCTCAACAAATTCTTTGTCTGTCCGGTCAACTGTTCCAAAGAATTGCCCTTTTAGGCGCCGGTAGCGGCCTTGCATCACCAGTTCTTTAACTGTGTATGGAAAATAACTAGTAGACATTTGCTTCAATAACCCGATTTGTCCAGCAATTTCTGCCCGTTTCATCTCCCGAACTTCTTTACCACCTAGTTTAATACTACCTTGGTAGTCGATCAGGTGATCAATTGCCCGTAATAGCGTCGTTTTTCCACTGCCATTTGGGCCTAAAATCGCTAATTTATGGCCATAAGGCAGTGAAAACGAAATATTTTGAATAATTTTGTGCTGGTTAAAGGCGACACTAACCTGCTTAACTTGTAACATGATCCTTCAACCTTCCCCACCTTATTTTTGCTTACTGAAATAAACATAACAGAAAAATGGTGCCCCAATTAATGCCATCACGGCACCCACCGGTAATTCCCGTGCATCGAGGACAACTCGCGCAACAAGATCAGCCCACACGCAAAGTACACCACCAAATAAGGCCGAGGCTGGCAGCACCCACTGATGAGAAGCACCAAAAAATTTACGGACAACGTGCGGCGCAATTAAATCGACAAAACCAATGACGCCAGCAATTGATACCGAAAGTGCTGTGAGCAAAGTTGCTAAGCTAATCGTCGCCAGTTTGACCTGTTTAACATCAACACCAACCGTCATTGCTTCTTCTTCACCTAATGTCATCACATCTAATTCTCGATGAAAACCCATCAGAAGAAAGATCACGAAAACGACAACCGGCAATAATAACCAAACTTTGTCCCAGCCTTTACCAGAAAAACTACCCATCTGCCAAAACACAATCTGTTCTAAATGATCTTGTGCTAAGCTGATAAAAACAGTCAAGATGGCACTCATAAATAGTGATACGACCATACCAACTAAAATGATAGTTTGGTTTTCCAGATTTTGCTGCAGTTTATAAGTGAACATAATCACCAAAAAAACAGTTAACAGACCGGTTAAGAAACCGACAAATGACATGGTAAGCGATTTTAATAATGGAATAGAAATACCAGTCATCATAACAGCAGCTGCACCTAGCGAAGCCCCAGAAGAAACGCCAAGCGTATAAGAAGAAGCTAGCGGGTTTTTAAGGATGGACTGCATTACTGTACCACTAATTGCTAATCCCATGCCCACTAAAAAAGCTGTTAAGACTCGGGGTAAACGCACATTTAGCAAAATATTAGCGCTAATTAAGTTCAATTGGCCGGATAAAGGCCGTCCCAGTAACGTATCCACTAAAATCTGCACTTCATCACGTAAACCGATGCCCGCACTGCCGATACTTGCTGCAACTAAAATTGTTATCACGCTGATTGCCAGCAATAACACAATTCTAACGGTATGCCGCTTAGTCGAGCGCTTTAAATTCATCCGGATACACCGCTTTGGCTATTTCCTTAATGCCTTGAACAACGTGCTGGTTAGGTAACGAACTGTAGGCATTGTTAATGTAGTGTACTTGTTTGTCTTTAACTGCTGTAACGTTCTCCCAACCTTTACGGTTTAGAATGTTCTGCACCGGATCATCTTCATAATTAACATTAGTTAAAATAATATCCGGATTTTTCTTCAAAACACTTTCTTCAGAAGCTTTAATCGACCCTTTTTTGTCAACAAAAACATTCTTAGCACCAGCAATTTCAATCATCTCATTAATGAATGAGTGATTGCCAACGGTGTAGATGTTAGGTAAAGAAGCAATTTCAAATAAAACGGTCTTTTTATTTTTAATCTTGCTACTAATGTCTTTAATCTCATTAATATCAGATTTCATTTGACTAACAATCTTTTTACTTTTGTTTTCTTTGTTCAAAACAGTCCCAACAAACTTAATATCATGCTGGATCTGCGCAATACTTTGTTCAGTTGGAATTGCCGCCACTATAATACCCGCTTTTTTTAACTTTTTAACAACATCACCTGATTTATATAGTGAAAAATCAGTGACAAAAATGACATCCGGGTCCATAGATAATAATTTTTCTAAATCCAAGGTTTCCATATCTGATTTAGGTAATTTTTTTAAACCTTTAACATAATTAGGCGATTGTGTGTCCACACCGACTAACTTATCTTTATCACCTAAACTATCAATAATCTGCGTCACTGAAGGTGCTAAAGAAACAATTTTTTTAGGCGTTTTTTTCAACGTGATTTTATTGCCCATTGGATCTTTTATTTTTGTCTTCGCTACTGTTGTGGTTTTCGCAGCATCATTTGATTTACTAGCTGGCTGACTGCACCCCGCTAAAACAACTAACAAAACAGCCGCCATAACGACCATTAATTTCGCAATCAGTGATTGATTCTTTTTCATTTCGGCACTTCCTTTTTTAATTTGATGACTTTAGCTTTTTAAACCGTTTGCATCTCCCAAAAAACGAACTAGCACAAGTTAACATCAAATCATCAAGGCACCTCATTCTTTTTACCGATAATCATTAACATCAGTGTCATTCCCCCCCAAAGTAAATTTTCAAGGTTCAGAATACGTGAAAAACATTACTTCCCTTGAATAAAAGTAATGTCGTACCGATGATAAAAAGCGATCTGGCTTCACGTTAACGTGTTACAGTAGACTAAGGACTGCTACGGATTCACACCGTATTCTCTTTTTATAATCGTTTAATTTAGTTAAGGAGGTAACAAAGTTCTCCTTGCCACAGTATAACATGCTTATTCAGCTGATACTAAGAAAATTTTTACCGCAAATAAAATGAATCTGTGTTTAATGGCAAAAAATTTTGCTGCAGTTAGTGATTAGTGCAAAAAAAGATTGCGGTAGCTTTACCGCAATCTTTTTAACATTTAATTTCCTTGAATATACGCTGTGATCCGTCTAACGTCATCAGCTGGTGGTGTCATTTCCATCGCCTTAATGGCGTGGATATGCTCCACTGAAACGTGACTGTTAAAGGCTAGTTCATTATCAGTTTGATCGTGCCGTTTTTGGTATTGAATAATTTGTTCGGCTAATTCACTTAATTTACGTGATTCACTCATAGTCATCCACTGTCCTTTATTGATTTCAATGACGAATTCACCTATTGCAACTAAGTTAAGTGTACCACAACTCAAAATTCAACCTAAAGCTGGATGCATGATTTAACGTGGTACTCAGGCTAAATCCGCTAATAATTGCGTAAACGTCTGACTTTCATTAAAGGGATGTAGGTAAGTAAACCGTTGACCACCGCTTGCTTTAAAATAACCCCGATTTTCTTGATCAATTTCTTCTAGTGTTTCTAAACAATCAGCGACAAAACCTGGTGTTAGTACCAAGACACTTTTAACATTTTGTTGTGGTAATGCGCGTAACGTGTCATCAGTTGCAGGTGATAACCATTTTCCCGGGCCAAATTTCGATTGGAAAGTTTGCGTATAGGGCACATCCCCCACCAATGCCATCACTTGTTGCGTTGTTGCAGTACATTGTTTAAAGTAAGGATCACCGGCGGTAACGTATTTCTCCGGTATCCCGTGGTAAGAAAAAATGATCCGGTCATAGGATTGTTGGGCCAACGCTTGTTTAATTTGTGCTGCTAAAGCTTTAATGTAAGTTGGATGCTGATAATAGGCCGTGACAAAATGCAAATTAGGCATGGCCTGCGCATGCATAAAGTGCGTCGCCACCTGATCGTAAACCGATGCCACTGTAGTGACGGAATATTGTGGATAAAGCGGAATGATGGTTAAATCGGTAACACCCGCTTGCTGCATTTCCGTTAAACTATCCGTAATTGAAGGATCGCTGTAACAAAAAGCATATTTGACGATGGTGGTAGGTAGCAGTGCTTGTAATTGCTGTGCTTGTTTTTGTGCGTAAATAAATAATGGCGAACCTGCTTTGGTCCAAATTTGCCGGTAACGAGCGGCTGAGCGCTTAGGTCGGGTACGTAAAATCATCCCGTGTAAAATTGGCAGCCAAATCGCCCGGGGAACATCAATCACCCGTTTATCCGCTAAAAATTTACTTAAGTATGTCCGCACATCAGCTGCCGTAGGAGATTTTGGTGTGCCTAAATTAACTAACAAAACGCCCTTTTTCATGTCTAATCTATCCTTTCAATTCGCTTTTAAATAAAACGATTACATTTCATTCTAAACCAATAACATCACGGCTTAAACAGTTGCAATTTAGCTTTGGTCGCATTATCGATAGCCAGCAAACGCCCTTGAATGGCCAAACGATTGACGCCGCCATCCGCGCAGGTAATTAAGGTCACGAGCTCTTCCCCGGGAACATCATTTATTAAACGCGTTGCATAAGGATTAACGACTTTTTTTACAATTACTTCGTACTGGTAAATTTTAGTTAAATCCGTTAGATAAACTGAGCTACCCAAACGCACCCGCTCTAGCGGGGCAAACAATGCCTGATTGCGTGCAACTAAATAATGCCCGGCTAAAGCATAATTACCCTGACCCATTTTTTGTTTTGCTTTCATAGTCGCTGCACCGGTTGCTAATGCTTGATTTGACAGCCCCTTAATCACTGGCAAATACAATGCTACGCTAGGAACCGCTAATTTACCAACGGTAGGTAACTGATTAGCATTGGTTGCAGCTTGGGTAATTTCGCGAATCCCCAAAGGTTTCACTTGTTTAAAATTAAAGGTGGTGTTGGCTTTGCGGTTAATGGTAACTTGCTTTTTAGTCAAATGCGTCATCTGGTGCCGGGATAACAGCTGAATTGCAGTGTGTTTTAACGGCTGATTAAATAATAAAATCAGTCCTACTAATAACAATCCGACAATGACTACCCATAATCCACGCCGACGCCCTTTTTTCACCTGTTTGTGCCTCCTGAACAATTGGTTTTTAGTCTTAGTCTACCATGAGCACTAATAAACATGTTACACTTATTTCATTCTACGACGTTAAAATCTTATGCACAACGCAAAAAGAAGGTTGACTATGTTACATACAGTACTCATTATTTTAGGTGTCGGCATTTTAGCCGGTATCTTTGGTGCTATTTTAGGCATTGGCGGCGGTATTATCTTAACCCCGGTGTTAACTTTAGGTTTTGGTTTAGACATTAAATATGCTATTGGTGCTAGCATTATTTCAGTAATCGCCACAAGTTCCGGTGCCACAATTGCTTATGTTAAAGATGATTTACTCAATTTGCGAGTCGCGATGTTTTTAGAGATCGCAACGACAGTTGGTGCGATCATCGGCGCACTCTTGGTCGGTGTTGTTCACCCTAATTTTCTCTATGTCCTATTCGGTAGCTTATTACTTTTTTCTTCTTGGAACATGTACCGCAAATTGCGGCAAGGCCAAGAGGTGCTGCATAAAGTCAAGCCTGATCGACTGGCTCAAAAATTACGCCTTAACAGCAGTTATTACGATAAAAATAAAAAGCAACAAGTTCCCTATCAAGTAGAAAACATCCCGGGTGGTTTCAGCGTGATGTTTGGTGCCGGCTTAGCCAGTGGTATGTTAGGTATTGGTAGCGGACCGTTTAAAGTAATGGCAATGGACACTTTTATGAAAATGCCACTAAAGCCTTCTAGTGCCACCAGTAATTTAATGATGGGGGTTACAGCTGCTGCCAGCGCCACCGTTTACTTTTTCAATGGCTCAATTTTGCCGCAAATTGCGGCACCGTTAGCCATTGGTGTGTTAGTCGGTGCAACATTGGGCACGCGGATTATGCCTCATTTACCTTCTAAATGGATTCGAATTATCTTTATTCCGTTGTTACTTTATTTAGGCGGACAAATGATTTTTAAAGGATTTGGGGTGACCTTTTAATGCGCCCAGACGATAAACAACAAACACAGCAAGAAATGGCAAAAGTCGAGCAAATTATCGGTGTGATTTTGCAAATCGGGGTCATTGTTTCAGCCATCATCATTTGTTGCGGCCTGCTTTTATTGCTAGTCACTGGTAAAAGCGGTTATTCTAGCAATCACTTCCCCACTCACTTTGGCCTGATTTTTCAAGGGATTGCGCAATTAAAACCTTTTGCGATTATTATGTTAGGTTTATTCGGTTTAATCTTAACGCCGGTACTACGAGTAGTGGTTTCAATCTATGCTTTCATTAAGGAACACGATCAACTTTACGTCCTCATCACGACTGCGGTCTTGCTCATTCTAATTTTAGGCATGGTCCTAGGCTATTTAAACATTTGGCCATAAATAACGTCCAAGTCATTGATAGCTTGGGCGTTATTATTATTGAATATCATTTACTTTTCAGCGGCGGATTGTAATGAGCTTACACAGGCATTGCCGTAAACATGCTTTAACAAGCAGCTGTTTCCGCTTGCCATGTTTCAACTCGGCGGTCTGCGCCGTAGTTGAATGGACAACGTCTGCAGCATCACGGATTTTCGGCACGAAAATCTTCCTTTTTCTGCGGAATAGTAGCTACAAATCGGTGCCATCCGCTTCGCGGATAACACCGATTTTAGGCTAATGCTCAACAGCTAAGCGCTTGTTAAAGCACTCTAGTATTCTTTCGATTGTGATTTTTTTAGCCATTCTTTGTCGTCTGGGCTGTGGCTTAGGCGTTTGTTTTGGTCTAATTCCGCAATCTTTTGCATTTCTTCATCTGTTAACTTAAAGTCAAAAATATCAATATTTTCAGCTAAGCGTTGCTCATGAGTTGATTTTGGAATGATGATCACGCCGCGGTTAATGTGCCAGCGTAAAACGATTTGTGCCGGTGTTTTATTGTACTTAGCCGCAATTTCTTTCAAACTTGGGTTACTTAAAATGTTCCCTTTGCCTTGACCTAATGGTGCCCAAGCTTCATGTGCAATATCATGTTGCATCAAGTAACCATGAACCGCTTTTTGTTGGAATAACGGGTGCGTTTCAATTTGATCAACTACCGGTACCACATCTGAATGTGCAGCTAACGTATCCAAATGGTGCGGTTGAAAATTAGAAACCCCGATCGCCCGAATTTTGCCTGCATGATAAAGGTCGACCATTGCGCGCCAAGATTCTAAATAACCTTCAGCTGGCCAATGAATCAAATACAAGTCCAAGTAGTCTAACCCTAAACGTTTCAAACTGTCGTTGAACGCTTTTTTGGTATTTTCATAACCCCGATCAGCGTTCCATAATTTAGAGGTAATAAATAACTTTTTTCGATCGATGCCGCTTTCTTTAATCGCGTCACCAACCCATTGTTCATTATGATAAAACATTGCGGTATCAATTAACCGGTAGCCATCAGCAATCGCCCATTTAATCGCTTGTTTTAACTGCTCAGCGTCATTCATTTTATAAACGCCAAGTCCGAACTGGGGCATTTTAACGCCATTGTTTAAGGTAACTTGTGGAATTGTTTGTGCCATGACATCTGCTTCCTTTCATTTGATTGCAATCAGTTTTAGCTTAATGAATTATTTACTGAAGCGCAAACTTTTTGATCGCTTCAGCAACAGCATTATGCGCATTATCCGCTTCAGTGACGTAATCGACGGCCGCTTTTACTTCTGGCGTCCCATTTTGTACACTAATGCCTAATCCAGCAGCACGCAACATTGCCAAATCATTGCTATTGTCTCCTAATGCAATCACTTCATCCGGTTTAATCCCTAATTTTTTGGCTAATTGTTGGGTAGCCTTGCCTTTATCTGCATTTACATGGTTGAATTCAACATAGCGACTAGAAGAATAAGTTGTGGTTAAAGGCGCCGCAACTTGTGGTGGAATCGCTTCTCCCAATGCACGCCGCCGGGCTGGATCATCATCTTGTAAAATAATTTTCATCAATGGCTGCCCCTTTAAAAAGCTAAGTTGATCATCTGTGACCAATTGATAGTGAATGTTACGCTGCGCTAGATAATCTTTTTCTGAGCGGCTAGGGTGCCAAATATATAAATTTTCCAACGTATAAATGTGGCCGCTTACATGTTCTGCCTGCGCAATGTCATAAATCTTTTTAACCGTGGCAAAATCTAGTGGATTAGTGGCTAACACCTGGTTGGCTGCATTTTCAATAATCGCACCGCCGTTGTAAGAAATCACATATTGATCTGTTTTGCCGATTAACCCGAGTTGTTTCAAATTGGCCTGAACCGTTAAAAAACTACGACCCGTGTTTGGTACAAAATAGCCGCCCTGCGCAACAAATTGCTTGATAGCTTGTTCATTTGCCTTAGAAATTTGTGCGTGATTATCCAGTAGTGTCTCGTCCAAATCACAGACAATCAATTTATACATTTAAAAATCCCCCAATTACAGACTTAATATGCTTAATGATAGCATAGAACAAACTAAAACGCGCACCAACAGTCGTTAGCGACTGTTGCTGCACGTTACCGCTCGTTTTTAATTTTAGTATACAATATGATTAAAAAACACCAACTAATGCGGCGACACCAAATCCAAGCAGTCCAACACCAAATAAAAGCCCAAACCACAAACTTAACAACATAAACGGTGACGTTGCTGCACTCCCAGCAACACGCACACCACGATAAGCACTGCGGGCTGCAAACAACTGCACACTGCCTAAAAGGATGCTAACAATTCCAATGAGACGCATGAGTAACATTTAATCTCCTCCTTTGTTTAGCTTACTCCTTTAATATTTTCATTATACCATCATTACAAGTAGTTGTAATCGGTTTATTAACAAACAGAAAGAAACATCAGTTGACACCTCGCAGCCAGTCCGCTATAATTTGGACAATTTAAATAGTCCTTTAATGTGGTCCCGTGAGGCTACAAAAGACGATCGGAAAATAAATGTACGCATGAGCGCGTTTATTGAAGAATGCCTTTGGCACCTTACGGGGAAGTCCAAAGGCATTTTTTATAGGAGGCGCACACATGGCAAAAAAACAGCGACAGATTGAATTAATGCAAATTCCAATGCACCAGCGGCACACGACACGGTGGGATATGTTTGCCACTTGGGTCGGCGCTAATGCAAATAATGGCACTTGGTTTGTCGGTGGTGTTTTAGCAGCCTGTGGTTTTGCGGTGGCATTGCGCATTATTGTGTTATCTTCCGCGCTGTCCTACATTTTTTTAAGCTTAATCGGCTATATGGGATACCGCACCGGTATTTCCACTATGGGGCTCAGCCGCGCATCATTTGGCGAACGTGGCAGCTACCTGCCTTCCATTGTTAACCTTACGCAATTCATCGGTTGGACAGCGGTGAATACATTTATCGCAGCCCAATCCGTCAGCTTACTGTGCCATGACTTATTCGGCTGGCCAGTTTGGGGCCATCCTGGTGGTGCTAAAGGCATTATCATTGGCATTTTAGTGATGAGCATTTTACACATTTTAAGTGTGGCTAGTGGGTCACGTTCCGTGCAACTCATTGAACGACTGGGGATTATTTTGGTCCTTATTTTTGCACTGTGGGAATCCATTGCCGTGTTCAATACTGTGTCGCTGCAACAAATTATTGCTTGGCAACCCCCACAACATGCAGTGATGGCTACCGGCGCCGCCATTGATTACGTCGCAGCTTTTAACTTGGCTTGGGTTACCGCTGGCGCTGATTTTACCCGTTTTACCGCGATCAAAAACAATGCCATTATGACGCCCTTTTTAGGCGCATTACTAGGTGTCGTTTGGTTTGCACTGATCGGTTTAATCTCAACAGTCAGCATTGCGATTACCACGGGCACTTACACTGCCAGTAATTCTGATCCTTCAACAATCGCTAGTGAACTCGGGCTAGGTGTCATTGCATTACTAGTGATTATCTTAACTTCAATGACGGCAAATGCGGTCAATCTTTTGGCTGCTGGTTCAGCTTTAGCAAATATTTTTCCTAAAATCCGCCTGACCCGAGCACTGTGGCTAGTGGTACTCATCGCAACCGGGGTTACCTTTATACCACTATTTGTGGGCAGCTTTTTAAGTGTGTTTGAATCTTTTTTAAGCTATGTTGGCATGATGCTCGGACCGACCATTGCCATTATCTGCACTGATTTTTATTGCTGTGCTAAACGGCACTACGACCTAACTACACTGGGAACACGCCGTGGTAAGTACTGGTATCAAAATGGCATCAATTGGCGGGCAATCATTACTTTTATTAGTGGTGTTATCTTATTTTTGTGCCTGCAACAAGTCGTCATCTTGCAAGCGACTATCGGTGCTACTTTTATCGTTATGCTGGTCTGTAGTCTGTTGTATTATGGGTTAATGCGACTTTCCCCGCGCTGAATTCATTTTAAGTAAAATTATGATCACAATTTATTTAAAGCGGATAATGAGTCTTATATATCATCATAATAAACGTGCTTGAGCAGGCAACTGTTTCCGCTTGCCATGTTTCAACTAGGCGGTCTGCGCCGAGTTGAATGGACAACGTCTGCAGCATCAAGGATTTTCGGCACGAAAATCTACCTTTTCTGCGGAATAGTAGCTACAAATCGGGGCCATTCGCTCTGCGAATAACCCCGATTTTAGACTAATGCTCAACTACTTTTAATTTATTACGCAGCATCGCCCATTTAAACGTGCCCGAGCAAGCAGCTCCTTCCGTCTAGCTACAATCAGGGAACCATTTGCTTCGCAAATAATTCCCTGATTTAGGCTAGTACTCAGAAGCTAATCGCTTGCTCGGGCACTCTCTTTTATTCTTTCATTTCTTTTGCAATGTCTACGATGTTAACGTTTGGGTCCATTTGTTCGCTGTCACTGGATAAGCCTAAGGTGTTCAAGCGTGGATTCACGTCAAGGCGCATGTTGTCATCTAAATATTGTGTTGAATATGGCTTAATGTGCAATTGGCCAATTGTACTATCTAATGTGCCTGAATAATCGTGACTGATGTCTTCACTTTTATCCACGACTAATAAGCGATAGCTCATGTTTAATGAGCAGGAGCCGACCTTTGAATATTTGCCTACCCCATCATCTAAATCCAAGATCACTTGTTTGTCTGGACTGATATATTTTGCCAATTTCTGTTGCGCTGCATCTGTAATAGTTAAAAACATCTGCATTCCTCCATTCTTGAATAGACCTGTAGTTAAAGGGATAACAGGAGTTACCAATTTGATTGGTTAGCGCTGTAAGGCCCAAAACCGCAACTTTATCACCTTGACTAAATTTTCGGACATCTTGTAGCTTTCTTTAAGCTACATTTAAATTGTACACAATTTAATTCGGCCCAGCAAGAATTTAGCTTGGCGTAGAAGTTAATAAATATTGTTTAGTTAAGCGGCGCTTCAACAATTCTGCTTGGAGTAGTGGGATGGCACTGGCAATAATCCGCCGGTTTCCTGCCTGTTCTAACACTAAATTGGCCACATCTGCAGGAATTGGCGCCGGTTTAACGCACAAACGCGCTGGACCTTGCGCTTTAAATTGTCGCAAATTCTTTTCAGCTCGCGCTAATTCAACCCGATCAATCGCTAAATTTTCATCTTTCCAAGTCCGTGGCAACGTAACATCAACTGCTGATTGGTGTCCGGTGGTACTATCGATCCAACCTAATTTCAAATCCAACCCTGACGCCATTTTGGCGAGTGTTTTTAAAGTTGGTAAATATTCCAATTTCTCAACACGTGCTACCATGGCTGGCGTCATGTTGACTTTATCCGCCAGCTCTTCGCGCGTTACGCCTTTACGCTCACGTAATTTGACTAATTGCGCAGCAAGTTCCAAAATATTTTCTTGGCGCTTGCTTAACCCTTCGATACCTGAAACTTCTACCATTTCAAAAACCTCACTATTCTATATTTCAGTTGAAGCATTGCCCACATTGTAGCAGAAATAAATCAGCTGTGGTATTTTTTGCTCAATCCTGTTACGCTATAAAGATAAACAACCGTAAAACTTAATGATATCAACTATTTGACCACTAAAGGAGGACGCGTATGCTGCTCATTTTATTAACTATCATCGGCTTTGTCAGCATTGGCATTTTAACCACCGTTAAATTAAACAGCCTAGCGAGTTTAGTGGTCAACGTCATCGCTTATTTTGCCTATTACTGTGCGCTAGAAATCAACGGTGTTATTGGGCCTAAAAAGGCACTAGCTGTCTTTTGCGGTTTTAGTTTTGTAATACTGATGTCCACCATCAGTTTCTACCGGCAAAATCAGCGATAAAGTCCCTAAAGCACCAGCCCCTGACAGCACTTGTTTAATGCGGTATAATTAAACAAGTGCTGTTAAGCGCGCTGAATTAGTTATTTTTTAAAAAGGATGGTTTCTCATGAAAAACGTTTCGGGTCAGGAATATCAAACACCACGGCAAGCGGCTGATGCATTAGCCATCAGTCCGCAAACACTACGCGCTTACTCAGCACTAATTGAAAAAACAACCGGCCGACCCGATTATTTTCAGCGGGATCAAAACAATGGTCGGTTATATTCTGCGCAAAACATTAAAGACCTCGCACAAGTAAACCAAATAAAAAAAGAACATAATAAAACGCTCAAAGACGCCATCAGTCAAGTGTTTGAACAACAGATTATCAAATCTGCAGCTAATAAAAAAGGAACAGCGGCTAAACTGCCTAAACAAACTGCGGCAAAATCAGTACCGCAATCATCAAACGACAGTTTAGCACCGATTCTCTATACTTTAAAGCAGTTAACCAAACAAAATTCAGAAATGATGACGCAGCTACAAGAATTTAAAACACAATTAAATCATACCGATGATAAATATGATCAGCTGTTGTCTGCTATTAATCAGCGAAATGAAGCTGCCAGCAGTACGGTTGCCAGTGCCACTGCAGTAAGCCAAAAAAATCAGGCAGCTGCCGCAGCAGCTAGTGCAGCAGCACCCAAGAGCCAAGCAGCTGTTAGCAATGCCAATTCACAAGCAACAACAGCAAAATCAGCAGCCGCTACTAAATCAAGCCACGCAGCACCAAGCCATGCCGCTACTAAAACTAATACGACTGCAAAAATTAAAGACCCAGCACAAGCAGCAAAGTCGACGCTCAATGTCACCAAGAAAAGCAAAAAAAGTATTTGGCAACGTTTGTTTGGGCGGTAATGTTGCCACAATGTTAAGCAATAGCACCCGATTAATGCTGTAATAGTGCCTTCCGCTAAATAGTAGCACCGGATAATTCATTAATGTGAATTATCTGGCGCTTTTTTCAGCCATTATGCAGAAGTTAAGCGACTAATGGCACACACCGTAATGTTTAAACGATTGAATCAGCATTGATAAATAGTTAAATCGTGCTGTTTTAAATTGTACACAATATTACAAATGAGTTTCATTTTCAATTACCCCCTATTCAATTTCAAAGTTCTAGCGTATTCTAAATGCATGAAAGCGCTGCATATTGTCATGTTCAATTGTGAACTTGATTTTACATAAATTATGTGCGCGGCGATGATTTAATTTTGAGGAGTGATTCTTATGTGGTTACCCCAGCTGCACCAGCAGTCCGAGACTTTTCACGTCAATAATTTACAAACACTTGATGTTAAAACCCAACACCGTTTAAAAGATCTTGGGTTAACTCGGGGTAAAAAAGTCACCATTATTCGCCGGTACCCATTGCATGGTCCTGTAATCATTAGTTTCGATCATCAAAAAATCGGTTTACGCTGGGACTTAATTCAGTCCTTGAAAAGAGAGCAGGTGGAACAATGACCACAATTGCGTTATTTGGCAACCCTAACACAGGCAAAACCACCCTGTTTAACCGTTTAACTGATTCCTACGCCTATATGGGCAATTGGAGCGGTGTAACAGTTGAAAAAAAGGTTGGGATGATTAAAAATACCAATTTCGCCATTGTTGACCTGCCGGGAATTTATTCATTAAACCCACTGACAAAAGACGAAGCCATTGCCACTAATTTTTTATTAACAGAAGATCAAGATATTATTGTCGACGTTGCAAATGCCTCCCAGCTCAAGCGGAATTTATTACTTTCCATTGAATTGTTAGAATTTGGCAAACCCACAGTGATTGCGTTAAATATGATTGACAGTTTACGTAATATGGGAATTAGTTACAATCGGCAAGTACTAGAAACAGCGTTTGATTGTAAGGTCATGATGACCAACGCCCGCGGTAATAAAGGAACACAGCAACTCAAACAAGAATTATTAGCAGAAGATCCCCGTTTGCCGGCAACACATTTCAGCCTGACCTACCCTAGCTCGGTTCAACAAGCCATCAAACAAGCTGTTAGGGGACTAACGCAAAATTACAACGTCAGCTCGCAATACGCCAAATGGCTAGCCATTCAATTTATGAATGCTAATGATGCCGTAGTCAGTTTTGTCAAGCAACATAATTTGCGTCCTTTGCTGGAACAAGCCCCTTATTATCAAGCACAGCATTTTGATGACAAAATTTATCAAACACGCTTAAATTACATTGAAACAACGTTAAAGGAAGCAAGAGAAACTGGCAGTAATCCCCATACTCGGGATATTACCGCTAAAATTGATCGGGTTGTGACCCACCCGCTTCTTGGGTTACCCATTTTTCTCGGCATTTTCTTTTTAATGTTTAAGCTGACCTTTGATTGGTTTGGCACGCCTTTATCTGATCTATTAGATGCTTTTGTCAGCGGCCCCCTATCCACAACCGTTAATCATTGGCTAATCGCAGCAGGCGCATTGCCTTTTCTACGTTCGTTAATTGTAGATGGGTTAATCACTGGCGTGGGTGGCGTATTAGTCTTTATCCCGCAGATATTTACTTTATTTGCTTGTATTTCTTTGTTAGAAGACTCAGGTTACATGGCCCGAGCAGCGTTGGTAATGGATAAATTGATGTCAAAGGTAGGTTTAAACGGTAAAGCTTTTATTCCCCTGATCATTGGCTTTGGCTGCAATGTACCAGGAATTATGGCCGCCCGTACCATTGAACAGCCTAAAGAGCGCCTAATCACCACGTTAATTTCACCTTACATGAGCTGTTCTGCGCGCTTGCCAATCTATAGTTTGTTCGTAGCCGCTTTTTTTGCAAAGAACCAAGCTTTAATCGTGCTATCGCTTTATGTATTGGGGATCGTGGTGGCCTTAGTTTTAGCTAAAATTTATCAAAAAGTACTGCACTCGGAAAATGAATCAGTTTTTATGATTGAATTGCCAGAATACCATCTCCCCCAACCAACTATCATTTTACGTGGTACTTGGGATAAAGGAAAAGGCTTCATCCACAAGGCTGGTACCGTCATTTTTGCCGGTACCGTTTTGATCTGGTTATTAAGTTACTTTGGCCCGTCTGGCGTTGTCAGCAATATTAGCAACAGTTTCACTGCCTTAATCGGTCATTCGATGGTTCCACTATTTGCACCGATCGGGTTAGCTTCATGGCAAGCTATCAGCGCCATGTTAACTGGTATTTTAGCAAAGGAAACCATCGGCGCAACGTTAATGGTTCTCTACCACACCAGCGGTCAAACTGCTCTGGTCGCTTCATTAGCTCATTTATTTACACCATTAGCAGCCTATAGTTTCTTAGTCTTTATTTTACTGTACATCCCTTGTTTTGCGACTATTGCAGTCATTAAGGCAGAAACCGGTAGTTGGAAATGGGCACTTTACACCATTATTAGTAGCTTGGTAATTGCTTACCTGGTCTCCTTTTTAATTTTCCAAGGCGGCCTCTTACTCGGGTTGCATTAAGAAAGAAGTGAGTGCATGTCATTTATTGTTAACTTTTTAATCTCAGCTGTCATTATTGGCTGGGCGGTTTGGCAGTTAGTCAAAGTGATTCAAAAATCAAAAAAAGGCAAATGTGCAGCTTGCGATTACAAATGCGAAGCTAAAAAACTAGCCGTGGAAGCAAAGAAAAAAGCGTTGTAACTGGAATCATTACCGACAAACCAATAAAACTCAACCAAAAAGCAGCGACTGAACCAAATTAAGTCAGTCGCTGCTTTTTCTAATCTAAATTGTTTGCCCTAATTGAGTTGCTTCCTTGATGTGTTGCGTTAATTTAGCCTTATCACTGGCATCTGCTGCTAAGACTTCCCCTTTTTTATCCCAGCGCATGTAACGGCATAACTGATCAAAATAGCTTGTCAGTGGTTGGTAAGCTTGACTATTACGGTCACCATCTGAGTTCCCGGTAATTAAAACGTAAACAGTCTTATTTTCCTTCAACTCATGGTTAAATTCATAAAAGCGGTCAATAACGGCTTTTAACTGTGCGTTAATACCGTAATAATAAAGTGACGTACAAAAAACAACCACATCTGCTTTAACTAATTGTGGTAATACTTCTTGTGATACCACATCATCTTCGTGAATAGTTGTTTCTTCTGGGCTCACTTTTAAGTAGTGCAAGTCATCCGCGCGCTTACCGGCATCAAAACGATAAATCGTATGTTTAGCTTCTGCACCCTTGATGAAAGCATCAGCTAATTTTTCAGAAGTCCCATTTTGATGAGGACTACCAGTGAGAACAACCACTTTTTTTCCCATAATCACATTACTCCTTTTTAAATCTGTAAAGAATCCGGTTACATTTTAACTTTAGCATGTCGGTTATCAGCACGCAATCAATTGACTTCCTGCCTTAAGCAGTAAGTTTTCGCCTGCCGGTTTAATTTGGTAAACTAATTTATAAAGAAGCGCAGCTAGGAGGAAAATTATGCATCACATTTTATTTGTTTGCTTAGGCAATATCTGCCGCTCGCCGATGGCAGAAGCCATTGCTAAAAATATCATTAAACAACAAGGATTAACCACTAAACTCAGCGTTCAGTCAGTTGCTACTAGCCCAGAAGAAGAAGGAAATCCACCTTACCCGGAGGCATTAGCAACTTTGCACCAGCATGGTCTTGACCTTAAACACCGGTCACGACCAATTACTGCCGCTGATTTTAACTGGGCAGACACGATCATCACCATGGACCATGCCAACGTCACTAATTTAAAACGGTTAGCACCATCACCGGAAGCAGCAGCTAAAGTTAAGCTTTGTCTAGATATTTTCCCTGAACGTCAAGGCCAAGCCATTGCGGATCCTTGGTATACGCGTAAATTTGAATTAACCTATCAAGAATTAGCCCAAGCCATTCCCGCTTGGCTTGACACTTTAAGTGCCCAATCAGCCGATCACTAAGCAATCTTAAAAAACTTTCCCTAATTGTCAAAAAATGCTGACTTAGGCAATAAAATTGTGTAAGATATAGTTGAAGGCAAGCATATTATTTTTATTGTCACCAGTCAAATTGTTAGGGGGAGAACATGATGACACAGCCGATTTTATTAGACGAACAACTCTGTTTTGCACTGTACACAGCGCAAAAGCAATACAATAAATATTACGCCACCGCTTTAGCACCTTTTCATTTAACTTACCCACAATACATTGTTTTACTGACTTTGTGGGAACACAATCCTTTAACAGTGAATGATTTAGGCCACTATTTGAATTTAGACAGTGGTACCTTAACGCCGCTTTTGAAACGGCTAGAAAAAGACGGCTGGGTTCAACGTCGCCGGGACAAAATTGATGAGCGGCGGGTATTGGTTCATTTAACGCAAAAGGCTTTAACACAAAAAAGCAGCATTTTTCAACGGGTGAACAACTGCTTTGATTTATTAGGCTTTAGTGAGGAAAAATACCGCGCATTAAAAGCAGATGTGGATCTAATCACCAAACATTTACAACAATTCAAGCAAAAAGCAGCTACTTTGGACGAATAAGCAACACGACAAAATCTTAACATTTGAATCATTATGCCATAAAGTGACAAATACGGGGTCATCCTTAAACGAATGACCCCGTATTTTTGACCATTACACAAAAAATTAACTGGTTTTATAACCACTTTACTCAAATTAAACCTAAACAAGCTTAATCGACTGCACGAATTTTGCCCGCTGCAATTGGTAAGGTGACGTGGGCATCATAATTTGGGAAGTTTGTCAAATGGTGTTGAAGGATAGTTTCTATCCTTTGGAGATCTCCTCG
>NZ_AYYI01000030.1 GCF_001436505.1 Loigolactobacillus rennini DSM 20253
GATACATATTATATGTACGAAGGCATTTCATTTACACAAGATTCTTGACGCTACCTGAAATTATTACTTACTTACTAAATTTAGCCCTAGCAAATCATATTAATATCGAAGCTACTCGTGCATTGTCATCCGAAACGCCTTCGTTAGTGATTGCTGATCAACACAAAATCATTATCAATCTAAACTGGCACAACCAAAAGGAATTGCCGTTCCAGATTGCCCATGAAATCAGTCACTTACTCAATCATGACGACGGCGTGCTCTATTACACAGCTTTTTCCTTCAAGTCAAAAATTGAAGCCGCTGCCAATTCGACGGCAATTGAACTATTAGCTGAATATTACTGCGATAATTTTATTGTCAACGACATTAATCCGGTTGAATTTATGGAGGTGTTTGGCATCCCGCAAAATCTCGAACATCAGGTAACTAATAAATTAGCTATAATTTTTAGTGAATAGGCGTCTATAAAATTTGTCCAAACACTGAAGACGTTAAAAGCTGAATTTTTAAGGAGGTAGTTTTTTGAAAACTACAAAGTTAGTGGCTGGAATTATGATGATCATTCTGGCAGTATTTATTTTCTTTCAGTCAGCAGTTGCAGGTATGGGAAACGCACTTGCTAATAATAACGAATCTGGTGGTAGCGCCGGCGTTATCGCTGCAATTGGTTATTTAATAGCTGGCATTGTTTACATTGTTGTCCATAAATCCAATAAACTTAGTGGCGACATAGTCAACTTAATTATTCTTCTACTGGTTTGGCTTATGGGCATTAGTGGCGCTGGTAGTTACGGTGACTTAACTGTCTGGGCGTGGTTAGCATTTATTATTGGTGTTGGCTTCTTTGTTTGGCATTATCTAATTAATCGTAAAAACAAGAAAAATTAATGCATTATCATCTGGGAGGAACTTATGAAGAAGTTTATTAATCTGGGTGTTATCACTTTAGCCGCACTAACTCTCAGTGCTTGCGGAAACAATAATTCTGCTAAAAAGGATAGCTCATCCAGTAAGGCAAAATCTGAGAGTGTCGCTAAAAAGAATAGTGAATCTAAAGCTAAAAAGGAATCTTTGGCCAAAGAAAAGTCTGAATCTAAGACTAAAGAAAGCAGCAAGGCTAAGGAAAAATCTAAATCTGAGAGTAAAGCAAAGGCACAGAGCGAATCTGAAGCACAAGCAGCCAGCGAAAGCCAAGCTGCTGCACAATCATCGCAACAAGCTCAGCAAGCTGCTGAAAGTTCGCAAGCTGCGGTGCAATCATCCCAAGCAGCCGCACAGCAGCAGGCGCAACAGCAAAATACTAATGCAAGCGCCGTAAATAACGAAGCTGAAGCAATAGCGCTGGCACAGTCCACCTACGGCAACAACAACGGCGATTGGACATGGTCTTGCTTATTTTCAGAAAATGGATCTTATTTTGTCAAAGCAATCTCAAAAAGCGCAAATACCATGACAGGCACGGCTATGAGCGTGATGGTCCATTCAGATGGCAGCATGGAACAGCAATAATTTAAAACATACTTAGAGTTTAACCAATAAAAATAGCACATCCCTCACCGACCAAAGCTACGGATGTGCTAACTAAATAACCATCTTTACATGGTCATTTTACATACACGATTATAACAATTTAAGGAGGTGGTGCCTAGCCTACTTTCGAAATTCGGTGTGCTCCGATACGAAAGGAAAATGAAAATGGCAAACTATAGAAAATATAAGAAAAAGAATGGACAAATAGCTTGGCAATTTCAGGCTTATCTCGGAGTCGATCCAGTAACTGAAAAAAGAGTGAAAACTACTAGACGTGGTTTTACTACTAAAAAAGAAGCACAACGTGAGCTACGCAAACTATTACACAACATTGATGAAAATGGGCTAAAATCTAAGAAAAAAATCGTAACTTTTCAACAACTTTATACAGATTGGTTAGCCCAATATCGCTTATCTGTAAAGCCTTCAACTGTAGCACTAACCATTCGTTGGGCTAGCAATCAGATTTTGCCGAAATTTGGTAAATTAAGGCTGGATAAAATTACAGTTAACTATTGTCAAAAAGTTGTACGCGAGTGGTACCAGCAATACCGCCAATACGCCTTTTTAAAGAAAGAAGTCCAAAAAATTTTACGCTATGCAGTTTCTCAAGAATTAATTCCCAGTAATCCAATGCAAAAAATTATTATGCCGCGACCTAAAGAGCCACAACATAGAATCAATTATTATTCAAGAGAAGAATTAGAAGATTTTTTAAATTGGACAAAGCAATATCCTACACGCTCCCCAGGAAAGTTATATACGTTTTTCCGCTTGCTCGGCTTTACCGGAATGCGAAAATCTGAGGCTCTTGCTCTACAATGGCGGGATATTGACTTTAAAAACAAAACTATCAGTATTGGTAAGACAATCGCTCAGGACGAGTTTTATAAAGTTGTTGTGCAACCGCCGAAAACTGAAAACTCCGTGCGGACTATCGATCTCGACGGTAAAACTATGAATACTTTAAAGCAGTGGCTGATGTCACAACGTAAGGTTAACACCATCCTTGGCAATATTAGCGATGGATCCGAACAGTATTTATTTACCAATCTAAAAAACGAGCTTTATTACCCGCAAGTTGTAAACGAGTGGCTCAATCAGATTTACGATATGATTGATGCTGAATATGCTAAACGTGCAAAGGCAGCAAACACGCGCCTAGCTAAAGTTACAAAATTAATAGATGATAAAAGCCTAGATACAATAGCCAAGCGAAAATTGCAGACTGAAGCAACTGATCTGCAAAAACAGCTAAAAAAATATCAGCAAAAATATCATCGATTAACTCCTCATGGGTTTCGCCACACACAAGCAAGCTTACTTTTTGAAGCAGCCCGTAGCCAAAATATAGCTGGTGAATCAATTTTAAAAGATGTTATGTATCGGTTAGGACACAAAGATATTAAAACAACCATGAATATCTATACTCATGTTACTCAAGACTCTACGGCAGCTACTGGTCAAATGTTTGCAACATACATGAATTTTTAGATTCAAAACCAATGGCATTCAATATGGCATTCAAAAGTTTTTGACAAAAAAATAAAGCAGCTAAATCCCCTGATATCAAGGAGTTTAGCTGCTTGTTTAGAAGTTACCCTACGGTCCCTTCCATCTCGTAGCCTATGAGTCGATTTAATTCAACTGCATATTCCATCGGTAGTTCTTTAGTAAACGGTTCAACAAAGCCCATGATGATCATTTCAGTGGCCTTAGCTTCTGAAATACCGCGGCTCATCAAGTAATACAATTGTGCTTCTGAAATCTTCGATACTTTAGCTTCATGTTCCATTGAAACATTACCGTTTAAAATTTCGTTGTAAGGCACGGTATCTGAGCTCGATTTTTCATCCATAATGATGGTGTCACATTCAATGTGGGCCTTCGAACCATCAGAATGGCGGCCAAAGCGGACAGTCCCGCGATAGTCAACCGCCCCACCATCTTTTGAAATGGATTTAGAAACAATGGATGATGACGTGTTTTTGGCATTGTGAATCATCCGCGCTCCGGCATCTTGGTCGACATTATTACCGGCAACAGCAATTGACAGCATTGTGCCTGTTGACCCTTCACCGTCTAGATAAACGCTTGGATATTTCATTGTAATCTTAGAACCTAAATTACCGTCAACCCATTCAACCGTTGCATCGTCCATAGCTTGAGCACGTTTAGTTTCCAAACTATAAACGTTATTAGACCAGTTTTGAATCGTGGTATAACGAACGTAAGCATCTTTTTGCGCAAAGACTTCAACAACGGCTGCATGCAAACTATCAGAAGAATAGTTAGGTGCGGTACAGCCTTCAACATATTGAATGCTGGCACCTTCGTCAACAATGATTAATGTCCGTTCAAACTGACCAGAATTTTCAGCATTTAACCGGAAGTAAGATTGAATTGGAATGTCAGTTTTAACACCTTTTGGCACATAGATAAAGGAACCACCTGACCAGACGGCAGAATTTAGCGCTGCAAATTTATTGTCACCTGGTTTAACCAATTTAGAGAACCACTTACGGAATAATTCTGGATATTCTTTTAAAGCCGTATCAGTATCAGTGAAAATAATTCCCAGCTTATTAAACTCATCCCGCATATTGTGGTAAACCACTTCAGATTCATATTGAGCTGAGGATCCAGCTAAATATTTACGTTCAGCTTCTGGAACACCCAAGCGATCAAATGTTTCTTTAATTTCATCCGGAACATCTTCCCAATCCCGGTATTTTTTATCTGTTGCTTTTTGGTAATACAACATATTATCCAAATCTAAATCAGATAAATCCGGTCCAAATTTTGGCATTGGCATTTTTTTATAAAGTTTGTAAGCCTTTAAACGAAAATCTAACATCCATTTAGGCTCACCTTTTTCTTTAGAAATTGCCCGCACAACATCCTCAGTTAAACCGTGTCCCGTTGAGAATACTGGCTTAACATCATCATGGAAACCAAAATCATAATCTTTATCTAGGCCTAATTCATCGACACTGCTAGCAATTGATACATTATTTTTAGTATTTTCAGTTTCTGGCATTGGCATAAGCGTTCCTCCTTTTCTTTATTCACTATCGCGATCTTGATGCTGACTCAACAAATGGGCCTGGCCTTTACCATCACCATTTGTCAACGCATTATTCAAGGCTTTCCAAGCTAAAGTTGCGCATTTAATCCGTGCAGGAAACTTTGCCACACCATTTAGAATTGCCGCATCACCTAAAATTGTTGTATCTAACTTGGGTTGATCACCAATGATCATTTCTGAAAAAACTTGAACCATTTCTTCAGCTTCCGCCGGTGTTTTTCCTAATACGGCATCCGTCATCATACTCGCTGATGCTTGACTAATTGTACAACCATCACCTGAAAAGGCAATATCACTAATTTTATTATCAGCTAAAGCAACTTCAACTTGCAAAACATCACCACAAGTTGGATTACGTAATTCAATTTGATTAGTGGCCTGTTGCAAATGACCATGGTGGTGCGGATGAGCAGAATGGTCTAAAATTACCTGCCGGTATAAATTATCTAATTTAGACAGTGCCATTTTTAAAGAACTCCTTTGTTGCGATAATGGCAGCCACTAAGCGGTCTGCATCTGCTTTAGTATTGTAAAGGTAGAAACTAGCCCGGGCAGTCGCCGGCACATTCAAATATTTCATTAGCGGTTGCGCGCAATGATGCCCCGCACGCACAGCGACACCTTCCATGTCTAGCCCAGTTGCCAAGTCATGAGGGTGTAAATCATCTAAATTAAAAGCAATGACACCAGTATGCTTTGCTGGATCATGCGGACCATAAACCGTCAACCCATCAATTGCCAGTAATTTAGGCAACACATAATTGACCAGTCGTTGTTCATGCTCATGAATTGCTGCCATACCAAACTGGTTCAAATAATCAATTGCAGCACCTAAACCAATTGCACCAGCTATATTAGGTGTCCCTGCTTCAAACTTCCAAGGCAACTCCGTCCACGAACTGTCAAACAAATTCACAAAATCAATCATTTCCCCGCCATATTCAATCGGTGGCATTTCAGTTAAAATTGCTTCTTTAGCGTATAAAACACCAATTCCAGTAGGGCCCAGCATTTTATGTCCAGAAAAAGCCAGAAAGTCACAATCTAACTGTTGAACGTCCACTGGCATGTGTGGTAAGGATTGTGCACCATCGACTATCATGACAGCACCATTTTGATGTGCAAGTTTTGCTAAAGCTTTAACCGGATTAACAACTCCGAGCACATTAGAGACTTGTGCAATAGCCACAATTTTTGTTTTCGCAGTAATCTGCTGTTTAGCATCGTTCATATCTAATGTACCGTCAGCTGCCATTTTAATGTACTTAAGCGTGGCATGTTTGCGCAATGCCAATTGTTGCCAAGGCACCAAATTGCTGTGATGCTCCATGTATGAAATAACAATTTCATCGCCAGCTTGAATGGTTGCTTCACCATAGCTTGCTGCGATCCAATTTAAGCTCGTGGTGGTTCCCCGAGTAAACAAAATTTCCTTAGTTGAACGGGCATTGATAAACGCACGCACTTTTTCACGTGCAGCTTCAAATTTTTCCGTTGCCCGTTCAGCCAAAGTATGAACACCCCGGTGAACATTGGCATTATCATGATAATAATAATGTTCCAAAGCTTCAACGACCGCTTTTGGCTTTTGCGTGGTGGCTGCATTATCTAAATAAACTAATGATTCATCATTAACTTGCTGATTTAAAATTGGAAAATCAGCACGAACATCATTCAGACTTTTGCCCATTCTCCAACTTCCTCTCAATCGTCGCCGTTAATTGCTGGCGAACTTCTTTGGCCGGAATTTCTGTTAAAACATTTCCTAAGAAACCACGGATAACTAAGCGTTCTGCCATCTTTTTATCAATTCCCCGGCTCATCAAATAATACATTTGTGATTCGTCCACCCGGCCAACACTAGCCGCATGGCCGGCAGTAACATCATTTTCATCAATTAACAAAATCGGATTGGCATCGCCACGTGCGTGCGTCGACAACATCAGTACCCGACTTTCTTGCTGAGCATCTGATCCTTGCGCACCCTTAACAATGTGACCAACACCGTTAAAGATCAACGCAGAATTTTCAAGGATAACACCATGCTGCAAAATGTGACCAATCGTGTGTTTTCCAATATTTGTCACATGTGTGTTGATCCCTTGTAACTGCTCACCTGTGGTCACGGCAACGACTTTCACTTCAGCATGTGACCCACGGCCAATTAAATCAGTGTTGAAATCAACAATTGCGTGGCCATCATTCATCGCACCGACTGCCCAGTCTACCCGAGCGTCCTCAGCTAGACGTCCTTGCCGACTGACATAGCCAGTTGTATTTTGCGCTAATTGATCCACTGCAGAAAAATGGATGTGACTATTGGCTTTACCAATCACTTCAGCAATTACATTAGCTAAATTAGGTTTATCACCAACAGTAGCGTAATTTTCTGAATAAGTCACTTCACTATTTTCATCGGCTACAACTAAAACATGGTGAACGAAGTCTTGATCACGTGTGCTGTCTTGAATGTAGTAGCTTTGGATGGCATCCTTAATGACCACATTTTTCGGGACATATAAGAATGCACCACCATTGAGGAAAGCCGCATGAAAAGCAGTCAGACGATTAGCATCTGCTTTAACTGCAGTTGTCATAAAGTACCGTTTAACTAACTCTGGATGTTCCCGTACTGCGGTGAAGATGTCAGTAAAGATAACACCTTTAGCCGCTAATTCTGGATCTAATTTGGCCTTAATCACGGTTTGGCCCAGCATGACCAGTACATTTTTAGCATTCGCACGATCTAGCGACAAATCTGCTAATGCTGATGCAGCAGATTCTTGTACGACAGGCTTGGTTGCCGCCGTCAACGGCCATTTTTTATAGCTGATTTTATCAAATTTAGGCAACGCCAATTTCGGATACTGTTCAAGCATTTTTAGGCGTAAATCTCGCAGCCATGCAGGTTCGTCGTGCGCTGCAGAAAAGGCTGATACCGCTGGTTTTAATTCGATTTCTGCCTTTGTTGTCTCCATAATTACGCCTCCTTAAATTTCATCCGTCAATTTAACATCTAACCCTAAATCATTCCGTAAACCAGTATAGCCTTCTGCTTCTAGTTTCTTAGCCAAATCAGGACCACCACTTTCGACGATTTGCCCATCCATCATAATGTGAACAGCATCTGGAATAATGTAGTTCAATAGCCGTTGATAATGCGTGATGATCAAAGAACCGAATTCAGGCCCACGTAATGCATTAACCCCTTTTGAAACGACTTTTAAGGCATCGATATCAAGTCCAGAGTCAATTTCATCTAAGATGGCAAATTTAGGTTGAATCATCATCAACTGTAAGATTTCATTCCGTTTCTTTTCACCACCAGAAAAGCCTTCATTCAAATAACGTTCAACAATATCATCTGACATGTCCAACAAGGCTAAGTTTTTATCCAACAACTTCATAAAGTCCATCACTGGAATTTGATCATTCTCTGGACGCCGTGCATTAATTGCCGCGCGCATAAACTCAACGTTGGTGATACCAGCGATTTCTGCAGGGTACTGCATCGCTAAAAAGAGACCAGCCCGCGCCCGTTCATCAACTGGTAATTTTAAAAGACTCTTACCGTCTAATAGTACATCGCCTTCAGTCACTTTATAAGCCGGATTACCCATAATTGCTTGTGACAATGTGGATTTACCAGTACCGTTTGGCCCCATGACAGCATGGATTTCGCCAGTGTTTATGGTTAAATTAACCCCTTTCAAAATTTCTTTTTGCTGGGGTTGTCCTTTATCTTCTTCGTCCATTACCGCAACATGTAAATTCTTAACTTCTAACTTTGACATATGCTCTCCTCCGTTATCAGGAATGACAAATTTTAGCAGTGAAAACGAATTTTACAAAAAATCGCTTTCACTATCAAACATTATTCATTCTAACTTAATTGAGAATCTTTTTCAATGACTTGTCCCCACTTATTTGAAATATTTTTTGCCTTTAAATCCTGTCATGATTGGATTGACGCTAAATCACGGAATAAATGCCCATTTTTATTAAAGCGCTACCGTGTGATTTTTTGCACATTTAAAATCTAATTATTTTTCATTTAATTACAATTTATTTTCATAAACCCCAAACTAATCAGCATCACTAAAATAGAAATATTTAAAACACTCATTTAACACAAAAAAGGTCAAACAACCCACCGAAAAGTGAATGATTTGACCTTAAAGTTTTATTTAACTGGTAAAACGGCACCTTTAAAATGCCGGCCGATCCATTTTTGCGTCGCTTTTGATCGCAGTGTTTTAACTAACTTTTTAATGGCCGGCTTTTGCCGATCACTTTGCCGGACCTCTAAAATATTGGCATACGGCGACGATTTTTTCTCCAGCGCAATGGCATCCTTTTTTGGATTTAAACCTGCTTGAACTGCAAAATTAGCGTTGATAAAAACAACCGCACCTTCGTTGTTTTTATACAATTCCGGCATTAATTTAGGATCATAATGATACTTAAATTTCAAGTGTTTAGGGTTCTTAGCAATGGCTTTAAAATCAGCCTGATTAAGTTTAGTGCCTTTTTTCAAAGTAATCAATTTAGCATCCTTTAAAAGCTTTAGAACCCGACCATAATCTGGCCGATTATTTGACACCAAGACCGTAGCGCCAGATTTAATCCGACTTAAATGATTGATTGTTTTTGAATAAGCACCGATGGGTTCTAGATGGACCGCCCCCACATCCGCAATTTTATAGCCCTTTTGTTTAATTTCCTGTTGTAAATAGGGTTTGTGTGCAAAATAAGCTACATCTAAATTTTTAGCAACCAATGCCTGATCAATCAAAGCATAATCTTGAAATACTGTAATCTTCAAATTAATTCCTTGTGCTTTTAATTTAGGCTGAACGTGTTTTAAAATAACAGCATGCGGCGATTTAGTGGCACCCACCTTTAAAGTTGCAGCTTTAACCGGTTGTACGCTACCCAAAACTAAGCCACCAAAGATTAAAGCAATCACTCCTAATAAACGCTTTTTCATGTTAGTTCCTCCCCATCAATTTAACTTGCGATTCGTTTGTCTAACCGTTTAACAATAAAATCGCCTAAAGCTTGACAAACAAAAACAATTAACAAAATGATAATCGTAGCCACTAATGTAATGGTATTGTTATTAGCTTGAAAGCCATCTAAATAAGCCAAATTACCTAAACCACCAGCACCAATAACGCCAGCCATTGCAGTGAAACCAATCAATGAAATCCCAGTAACAGTTAAGCCAGAAACTAACGCGGGACTGCTTTCTGGTAATAATACTTTATAAACAATTTGCCACCGTGTGGCTCCCATAGCCAATGCTGCTTCAATTACACCATAATCAATTTCGTGAAAAGCAAGTTCTACCATTCTGGCATAAAATGGTGCCGCTGAAATAATTAGTGCGGGTAAAGCCGCTTTAGGACCAATAATGGTCCCAACCAGGCCTTTTGTCAGTGGTAGTAACAAAACAATTAAAATGATAAATGGAATCGAACGAAAAACATTAACAAAAAGTGCGGTAAGCTTATGCAGCAATCGTGCGCCTAAATGCTGACTAGCACTAGTTTCAAACAAAATTAGCCCTAAAAGAATGCCTAAAATTCCTACTGCAATTAACGAAAAAATCGTCATCCACAATGTTTCGGCTGTTGCTGCCCACATACTAGCCCAATCTACTTGTGTAAAGTGGATATAAGATGAAAATCCTGTTGTCTCATTCATTGCGAATCACCGCCGTTTCAACGCGCATAATGTGTAAATACTCGATCGCCTGCAGCATTTCTTTCTCGTTGCCTAATAATTGTAGATATAATGTACCAATCGCCCCTGATTGTGTTCGGTGAATGTTACCTGCCACAATATTTAAATCTACATTAGGAAACTGCCGTAGCATTTCAGAAATGATGGGTAACTTGGCTTGATTGCCATGAAAAGTTAATTTTGTAATTTTACCTTTAGGTACTTGTTGCAATAACTCCTGCAGCACAACATTAGTTTCCGCAAACTGAGGTGTTTCTTCTTGATTGACAAATTTTTGCGTAATTGACTTTTGCGGGTGCCGGAAAATATCAAAAACACTGCCTGTTTCAACAATTTTGCCACTATCCATCACCGCAACCCGATCACAAATTTTGCGAATAACATGCATTTCATGAGTGATCACCACGATAGTCAGTTTTAGTTTCCGGTTGATTTTTAATAACAAATCCAATACTTCATCCGTGGTTTGCGGATCTAACCCACTAGTCGCTTCATCAGCCAACAGAATTTGCGGTTGATTAGCCAAAGCGCGTGCAATTGCAACACGCTGCTTTTGTCCGCCAGAAAGCTCGCTAGGATACGCATACTGGCGGTTTTCCAAGCCTACCGTCTGCAGCAGTTCGCGGGCGCGCACTTCACGTTGTTGCTTTGGCACCCCTGCAATCTCTAGAGGAAAGGTCACATTTGCTAAAACAGTTCGCGACCATAATAAATTAAAATATTGAAAAATCATACCCATTTTCTGACGCGCACCACGCAATTGTTTTCTAGTTAAATTATTTATTATCTGCTGATTAATCTCAATCTGACCATCGCTAGGTTTTTCCAGGCCATTGAGCATACGGACTAAGGTACTTTTACCTGCTCCTGAATAACCTACAATGCCATAGATTTCACCTGCGTCAATCTTAAGATTAACATTATCTACAGCTACTAAAGGTTTTTGCTTGCCAGGATAAATTTTACTTACGCCTGTCATACTGATCATTTACCATCACCACTCCCATTTAGTCTGCGAATAAAAAAAGCTTTCCGCCCCTGACAAATTATGTCAAGGACGAAAAGCTAATCTTTCCGTGTTACCACCTTTATTTATCGATTAAGATAACCAACCTCAGTGAACTAAATTCACTTAGTCCATACCGGAACTACCCGCGCAAGAGTTTTAATCTAACGTCACTCCAGAACCATTTCGTTAAACCGCAATGCCGCTTTGCACCCAATTCAGCAGCTCGCTGTAATTGCCGCGTCTAACGTCTTTCCTTCATCGTGATAAATTAGCTATCATTATAGTTAGATTATAAAACAATGTCAAGTAGATTAGAAAATTAATTAAATTGCTCATTATCGGCGCTAAACATGTAGCTACGATAATGGAAACGCATGGACATAATCATCCCGATACCGATTAAATTCCCAATCAGAGCAGAACCACCTTGAGAAACAAACGGTAATGGAATCCCAGTTAGCGGTAATAAACCGATGTTCATTCCAATATTTTCAAAAGTGTGGAAGAGAATCATCATGATAACACCAGTAGAAATATAAGCATAAAATTCATTTTTAGTATCAAAAGTCACTCGAATCATTTGGTAAATTAAAAGAAAATACATAAAGATTAATAAAGTCGCGCCAATAAAGCCAAAGTTTTCACCAATTACCGAAAAAATCATGTCAGATTCACGGACTGGTACATAAACTTCAATATTATTAAATCCTTTACCAAAAATTTGCCCAGAGCCAATTGCCTTCATGCTGCGCCAAAGCTGATAACTTGCACTACCAGTATCATTAGAAGGATCCATCCAAGCATCGATCCGAGCAAATTGATAAGCCTTAAAGCCAATATGAGTTAAAAAGTTGCGTCCCCAAGTAGTGGTGACTAACGCTAAAGTAGTCCCACCAATTGCAGTTGCAGCCGCAATTAATGGTCCTAAAATTTTCCAAGTAATGCCAGACACTAAAATAATGCCACCGACAATTGCTAAAAAGACCAACATTGTTCCTAAATCATTTTGAAAATGTAAGGATAGCAAAATCGGCAAGACCCATAGCACTAACTTACCAATTAATAAACCATCAGAACGTACTGTATGTTGTGGATATTGACTATTATGTGTTCGCACTGCCCGAGCTGCCATTAAAATAAACGCTGGCTTCATCACCTCAGATGGCTGAAAAGTCAGTGGTCCCAATGCAAACCAACTCTTTGCACCAGTCTGAATAAAATAAGCACGACTATAGAAAAATAGAATCGCAATCATTAAAAAAATGCCAAAACCATAGGCGTAAGGTGCAATTTTCCATAACTGCTCAGAATCAAATTGCATAACAACCGCAACAATGCCAACCCCGACAATGTACCAGATCACTTGCGTAATTACCATACGGACGATATTCACACTTTTCGTATCGTGACTGGCAGCAACATAGATTGAAGCCAAACCGATTAATGCTAATACCATCACTGGAAAGATAATGCCATAATCAATCCGGGAACTGTCACGTGCTTCACGTGCTGTTTGCCGATTCATCCACTCACCTCTCTCAAAAAATCAGTTTATTTATGCAAATGATATTGCATAATTAATTCATTTAAGCCCTCATCGTACGATTTAGTGTGGTAAGTGGCACCATTTGTCAATTTAACAATAAATTGCGCATCCGCTTCCTGAATACTACCAATTTGACGCTTACCGTCATACACAACATTTACAGTAGCACCAGCTTGCTTTTCTTCTTCAATGTTTAATTTGATTTTGTTGGGCTGTTTGGCCATAATATTTTTCACTCACTTTCATTATCGCAATTTTATCTTGATTTCGCCGTAAGCTAAAGTGCTGCGGCACTGGATCAAAGCCGCCTCGAGCAAACGGCTGACAGCGCAAAATCCGACTTAAACCCATCAGTAAACCAAAAACACCAAAACGCTGCACTGCTATCTGAGTATAATGCGAACAAGTTGGATAATAACGACAATGTTGAGGTAAATGACGAGAAAAACGCTGATACAGCTTAATCATCTGTTGGATTACAAAACGCACTTAACTCTTCCTTTCAGCAAATCCGCATTAACTTCCAATGAAAAAAAGAAGCTAAGCTGGTGCTCAGCTCCTTACTAACGGACAAAATCTAATAAATGTCCCCAAGTGCTGGGTAAAAAGACACGTAGCGGATTTCCACCACCAATACCATAACCAACCATCGCACCAATAATAATTGCCACCGTCATCGCGACTGCAACCAATAAAATGCGAATTAAAATTGGTTTTATAAAAATATCGAAACGTTTGGAATTATTATTCATACGGGTCACCTCAATTACCGTTTCTTTTCAATGTTACCCAATAAGATTCCCGTTCCAATCGCAACTGCGTCTAAAGGCTGTTCGGCTACGATCACAGGTACTTTTAAATTATCCGTAAATAATTGATCGACACCGTGTAGCAACGCACCACCACCGGTTAACATGATACCATGATCAATAATATCAGCTGATAATTCTGGCGGTGTTTGATTTAAAACATCCTTTGCTGCCTGCACGATTACCATCATCGTATCGTGCAAAGCACTTTCAACTTCTTTAGCAGTGATAGTCACTGTCCGTGGTAAACCAGTAACCATGTCTCGGCCGCGAATATCCAAAGATTTACCGGAATCCTGACCATAAACTTCGCCAATTTCTATTTTAATCTTTTCGGCAGTATGCTCACCAACTAGAAGGTTATGCTCCCGCTTAACGAAAGCGGCGATTTCCGCATCCATCTTATCACCAGCTAAACGTAATGATTGACTGGTAACAACATCACCCATGGATAAAACCGCTATATCACTAGTACCACCACCAATATCAATGACCATATTACCTTGTGGTTGAAAGATATCCATGCCAGCACCAACTGCTGCTACTTTTGGTTCTTCTTCTAGATAAACATTGCGGCCACCAGATTTTTCTGCTGCCTCAATAATCGCTTTTTGTTCAATGGAAGTAATATTCGTGGGACAGCAGATCAAAATATTGGGTTTGGATAATAATCCTTTAACATCCAATTTATTAATAAAGTAAGACAGCATGGCTTCAGTAATATCAAAGTCTGCAATCACACCATCCTTTAATGGCCGGATCGCACGGATATTACCCGGTGTCCGTCCAACCATTTTGTATGCCGCTGAACCTACGGCAAGTACCTTCCCACTTTTTGTATCAATTGCAACAACTGAAGGTTCATTAAGCACAATGCCCTTACCTTCAACGTGAATTAAAACGTTAGCAGTGCCAAGGTCAATGCCGATATCTTTCGCCATATTACTATTTCTCCTCTCACATAAATCAAGCTTGTGACTACTTGATTTCGAGCCAGTCCGCTAGCCCAATCAATATTGAATTATAGCATAACTTCTCAGGGAGGAAAACTACATCTCCCGTGGAATTACGAATTTAAAAGTAAAGATTTTACCAAAGTCTATTTATGATTTTAAAATACGCCGCTATTTAACCTGTAACACGTTAAACAACCTTAAACTGCAAACAGCGAATAATCCACAATGTGAATCATTCGCTGCATTAACTGACTTAGCAACCGTCAACCTTAATTAACTAATAATTTCAGATTAGTTTAGAAAACATTACGCCTGCTTAACAGTTACAGTTAAATCTTGGTCTTGTGCTTGTTGATAAGCAAGTTCTTTGTTGAAGGCAGCTTCATTTAAAATCTCTTGGTTAGCCGGTTCAGTAACTCGAACAATTTCAGCACCAAGTGCCCGTAATTTTTGTTGAAAATGATAATAACCACGATCTAAATATTGAAGATTGACAACTCGAGTATAGCCCTTCGCAACTAAACCAGCAATGGCTAAGGCAGCAGCGGCACGTAAATCAGAAGCAGCCACTTCCGCACCATTAAACTTAGTCGGCCCATACAACAGGACAGAACGACCTTCAATTTTATAGTCTGCGTCCATGCGCCGTAATTCTTCCAAATGCATAAATCGATTTTCAAACACTGTCTCTGTCATCAAACTAGTACCAGTTGCAACTAATTGTAAAACAGTCATCTGCGCTTGCATATCTGTCGGAAAACCTGGATGTGGCATGGTTTTCACGCTTACCGGCTTTAGTGCTTGTCGCCGCTTAATTCGTACGCCAGCATCTGTTTCTTTAACCTGAACACCCATTTCTTCTAACTTTGAAATCAATGGTTTGTTGTGTTCCTTAATCGCATCCTTGATTAAAACATCCCCACCGGCAACAGCAGCTGCTACCATAAAGGTTCCTGCTTCAATTCGATCCTGGATAATACTATGACGGCAACCATGTAGTGATTTAACACCTTCAATACGAACAGTATCCGTCCCAGCGCCAACAACTTTAGCACCCATTTTGTTTAAGACATTAGCCAAATCAACAATTTCCGGTTCACGCGCAACGTTTTCGATCACCGTTGTTCCTTCCGCTAAAGTTGCAGCCATCATAATATTTTGCGTCGCACCTACACTAGGAAAATCTAAATAAATATGACTACCCACCAATTTAGGCGCACTTGCTTCGATGTAACCCGCATGTTGTTTAATTGTCGCACCTAAAGCCTCGAATCCCTTTAAATGCAAATCAATGGGCCGCGTTCCAATTGCACAACCACCTGGCATTGCCACTCGTGCGTGGCCTAAACGTGCTAACAATGGTCCTAAAACCACAATTGAAGCCCGCATTTTAGAAACATATTCTAAAGGTGCTTCTGAAGATAATTTTCCAGTTGCATCTAGCACAATGGACTTATGTAACTGGTTAAATTCCAAATTAACCTGTAAAACGTTGAGAACTTCATTCATTGTGAAAACATCAGACAAAATGGGAACGTTGTCTAAAACCATTTGTCCTTTTGAAGCTAAAATACTTGCCGCTAAAATTGGCAAAACCGCATTTTTAGCCCCCTCAATTTCCACCGTTCCATTTAACGTTTGCCCACCGCGCACGATCAATTTTTCCATAAAAGTTTCCCTCCGTCGAACTGGCTAAATTAGCGCAACAAGAAAATCAAGTTACGGGTATTATCAATAAAATTCAAGAAAAAGCTGCTGCATAAATAACCTAAAACCGCAGCTAAGATAATAAACAGTGTTTGTGCTTGCGGAACATGTCCCCGCCTTAATAGTTGATCAAAACGCACGGCTTGCAAGGCCCAAAAAGAAACACCGGTAAAAACAAAGTAACATGCCAACGTAATAAGTGCCTGAATACCGATATTTTGCACAAAAACGGCTCCTTTAATTGATCAATCTAATTCAATCCGCAAAAATGGATGCAAGCCAAAAACAGCATTGCATCCAATAAGTTTTGGTTAATTTTAATTTTAACATAGTCTTGTTAACTTGTCAGTCAATTCACGAACAATCATTCCGACGTTCATCTTTAGGTTGAGTGCTGTGAGAGACCCAGTGTCAGCAAGCGATCGTCTAATAAATAAAAAAGAAGCCAGTTGGAAGGCTGATTACTATCAGTCTTCCAACCGACTTCTTAACGAAAAATTAATGTTTAGCAACCTTAATCCGGTTTAAAGCACGCCGTAGCTTAATTTGTGCACGTGCAAGTTCATCCGCATCATGTTTAGCTTTAGCCGCTTTAATCCGTTTTTCAGCTTTCTGTTCTGCCAATTCTGCCCGTGAAACGTCAATATCGCGTTCACGTTCAGCTGAATCGGCAACAACAGATGCAACATTATCTGATACTTCCATAAAACCACCATTAACGGCGATTGCATCTTCTTTTTCAGGATTATCCGCCCGTTTAACCCGAACTTCATCAATCTGCAAGGGCGCTACAAGCGGCAAATGATTAGCCATAATACCTAATTGGCCATCCAATGCTTTCACGATTAACATGGTTGCTTTATGATCGTAGATAATGCCATCAGGAGTGACAATATTAACTGTCAAAACTGGTTTGTCAGCCATTTGCACACCTCCTAATTAGCTGCTGCTTTTTTCGGTTTTGTCGTTGACTCGTCTTGGCCATAACCCATTTTCTTGGCTTTTTCAACGACTTCTTCAATTTTACCAACGTTACGGAAAGCATCTTCTGGTAGATCATCGTATTTACCAGCTAAAATTTCTTTAAAGCCTTTAACTGTATCTTTAACGGAAACATAAGAACCAGGCTGACCAGTAAATTTCTCCGCAACACTAAAGTTTTGGGATAAGAAGAATTGGATCCGACGAGCACGTGCAACGACGATTTTTTCTTCATCAGATAATTCATCCATCCCTAAAATTGAAATAATGTCTTGCAATTCACGATAACGTTGCAAAACGTGTTGTACTTCAGTCGCAACGCGATAATGTTCTTCACCAACGATACTAGGATCCAATGCACTGGAAGAAGAAGCTAATGGATCCACAGCAGGATAAATCCCTTGCTGCGTTAATGAACGCTCCAAGTTAGTTGTGGCATCCAAATGGGCAAATTCTGTTGCTGGTGCTGGGTCCGTATAGTCATCGGCTGGCACATAAACGGCTTGGATTGAAGTGATCGCACCCTTTTTAGTCGATGTGATCCGTTCCTGTAATTGGCCCATTTCAGTCGCTAATGTTGGCTGATAACCAACAGCTGAAGGTAAGCGGCCAAGTAAGGCAGACACTTCAGAACCGGCCTGTGTAAACCGGAAAATGTTATCAATGAACAAAAGTACGTCTTGGCCGGCGACATCACGGAAGTATTCGGCTAATGTGACACCAGTTAAGGCAACTCGCATCCGGGCACCAGGCGGTTCGTTCATCTGACCAAAGACCATGGCCGTATTGTTGATAACACCCGTTTCTTTCATTTCATAATACAAATCATTACCTTCACGCGTACGTTCACCAACACCAGCGAAAACAGAAATTCCGCCGTGTTCCTCGGCAATGTTATGGATCAATTCCTGAATCAAAACAGTTTTACCAACACCGGCACCACCGAACAAGCCAATTTTACCACCACGAAGGTACGGCTCTAATAAATCAATTACTTTAATACCTGTTTCAAGAATTTCTGAAGATGTACTTAAATCTTCAAAACTTGGTGCGTCCTTATGGATACTACTGCGTTCAGCATCTGCAGGAAATTGATCACCAAAATCGATTGTTTCGCCTAAGACATTAAAGACACGCCCTAAGGTTGCTTTGCCAACTGGGACCGAAATCGGACCACCAGTATCATCGACAGTCATGCCACGTTGCAAACCATCAGTTGATTCCATTGCGATGGTCCGCATAACGCCATCACCTAATTCCAAAGCAACTTCCAGCGTTACTGTTTCGTCCTTGCTTTTACGGACAAGCAGTGCGTTGTTAATATCAGGGAGTGAATCATCTAAAGGAAACGAAACATCGACAACAGGGCCCATAACTTGGACAAGTTTTCCTGAACTCATATTGTTTTGTTCCTCCCGTCATTCATAATCAAAAAATCAAAAGACAACTGTTACTATCAAAAATATTGATCCCATTACAGTTATTCTAAAGCACTGACACCAGCAGTAATTTCAGTAATTTCTTGCGTAATTGCACCCTGACGCGCCCGATTATAATTTAATGTCAATTTATCGATTAAATCATTGGCATTGTCAGTCGCACTACGCATTGCTGTCATTCCAGCTGCGTGTTCCGCTGCTTTAGCATCCATCAATGCACCAAAAATCAAGCTAGCCGCGTATTGCGGTAAAATGACATCAAGCACTTTTTCTTTAGAAGGATCCGCAATGTATTCAATATTTTTATTTTTTACTTCAGAAACATCGAGATCATTGATCGGCAACATTTTTTCTGCACGAAATTCAGAACGTAATGAATTAACGTGATGATTGTAGCAAACATACAATTCATCAAAAACGCCCGAATCATACATTGAAACAGCAGTTGTCACAATTTCGCGAACTTCATTAAACGTTGGTACATCACTGACACCACGATATTCATAGGCAATATTCATGCCCCGATTCTTAAAGAAATCTGCACCAGTGCCGCCAACGGCCATGAAGACGTACTCATCAGATGATTTGTGATCTGATGTAATCATATCTGTAACAGCTTTAATCACATTGCTATTGTAACTGCCGACTAAACCACGATCAGAAGTAATAACTAAATAGCCTGTTTTTTTAATCGGCCGTTGCTGCATTAAACTGCTAACTTCAATTTTGCCTTTAGGCTGCTTTTCATCCGCATCCTTTTCAGCTAATTTTTTTGCATTATCCAATGCCAACAATTGTGCTGCCGCCATGTGAGTAACAATCTCGCGAATCTTGGAGTAATACAGCTGATAAGCAGTCGATTTTTTCTCAATCTGATTGAGTTTAGACGCAGACACCATCTGCATCGCTTGCGTAATCTTTTCTGTACTTTTAGTCGAATCGATCCGGCGTTTAATCTCAGTTAATGATTCAGCCATAATCTCATCTCCTTTTAGTTCGCTGTTGATGCAGTTTTGCTAGCTTTAAATGTTGCTGCAAATTCTTTAATTCCTGCTTCTAGCGCATGATCCTTTGGTAGTTCACCTGTTTTAGCAATATTAGCTAACACATCTGCATGATTGCCATCAAAGAAATCAAATAATTCAGATTCATAACGGGATAGATCATCGACCGCAACACTATCGAGGTATCCTTGTCGTAGCGCAAACAAAATCAATACTTGTTTCTCAACTGGTAGCGGTTTGTGGACAGGCTGTTTTAATACCTCAACTGTCCGCCGACCACGATTTAATTTAGCTTGCGTGGCAGCATCTAGATCGGATCCAAATTGTGCAAAGCTTTCCAACTCATTGTAAGAAGCCAAGTCAACACGCAAAGTCCCGGCAACTTTTTTCATTGCTTTAACCTGAGCGTCACCACCAACACGAGAAACAGAAGTCCCAGCATCAATTGCTGGCCGTGTACCAGAATAGAATAAATCACTATCCAAGAAAATCTGTCCATCGGTGATGGAAATAACGTTAGTCGGAATGTAAGCTGAAACGTCACCAGCTTGTGTTTCAATGATCGGTAATGCAGTCATTGAGCCTGCACCTAACTTATCACTCAATTTAGCGGCACGTTCCAACAAACGAGAATGCGTGTAGAAAATGTCACCAGGATAAGCTTCACGGCCCGGTGGACGCCGAAGTAATAGCGAAATTTCACGATAAGCAGCCGCTTGTTTTGATAAATCATCATAAATAATCAAAACATCTTGCCCTTTATACATGAAATATTCACCGATCGCTGCACCAGCATAAGGTGCTAAATAAAGCATTGGTGCTGGCTCTGACGGACCGGCAGTTAACACAATAGTATGATCCATCGCACCATAATGACGCAAAGTTTCAACCTGTGTCCGGACAGTAGATTCCTTCTGCCCAATTGCAACGTAAATACAGATCATATTTTGATCTTTTTGATTAATAATTGTATCGATCGCAACGGAGGTTTTACCGGTTTTACGATCACCGATAATCAATTCACGCTGGCCACGACCAATCGGAACTAATGAATCAATCGCTTTTAAACCGGTTTGTAGTGGTTCATTGACGGACTGACGATCCATAACGCCTGGAGCTTTATATTCGATTGGCCGGGCTTGTTCAGTCTTAATCTCACCCTGGCCATCAACTGGCTGGCCTAACGAATTAACGACACGACCCATCATGTTTTCCCCAACTGGGACTTCCATGATCCGGCCGGTACGCTTTACAGTATCGCCTTCACGAATATCGTCAAATGAACCCATAATAATGATCCCGACATCATTTGTTTCCAAATTTTGTGCCATACCGTAAGAGCCATTTTGAAATTCTAATAACTCGTTAGCCATGGCATTGTCAAGACCGTGTGCTCTTGCGATACCATCACCAACATAAGTAACGGTACCAACTTCTTCAACAGAAAGATCATCTGAATAATCTTTTAACTGTTGTTTAATCAAAGAACTGATTTCCTCAGCCTTGATGCTCATAGGGTTCACCTCTTTTAAAATCACTTAACTAACAACAGCTATCCTAATAAAAGCTGCCGTACTTCTAATAATTTCTTCTGAACACTACCATCGATAATTAAATTATTAGCCTTAACAATTGCACCGCCAATAATTGTTTTATCAATGTTATTTTTAATTTTAACTTGCTTAACACCTAGTCGAGTGGCTAATTGAGTAGCTAAACTTTCTTGTTGCGCTTCAGTTAGTGCAACAGCAGAAGTCACTTCGGCACGTACAATCCCATTTGCTAAATCATACTGGTGCATAAATGCCGCTAAAATATCAGGCATTTCTTGCATCCGCCCATAATCAAAAACCATTTGAATCAAGTTTTGAACACTAGCGGAAGCCCCTTGCTTTAAATTAGCTAAGATTGCTTGCTTTTGTGACTTTGACAATGTCACATTAGTTAACGCAGCACCAACTGCAGGTGTTTGAGCAAAGATTTTTTGTAACGCAGCAACGTCGGCATAAACGGTACTTACTGTATCTTGCTCAGTCGCCAGATCAAATAAAGCCGTGCCATAACGTTGCCCGATCATATATTTATCTAGCGCCATTTTGCTTCCCCAACCCTTCGATATAAGAATCAATCAATGCTTTTTGATCAGCAGCATTTAATTCTTTTTGAATGATCTTAGAAGCAATTTCAATAGATAAGGCAGAAATATCTTTTTGAGCACCCTTTAAGGCATCCGCCCGTTCCTGGGCAATGTCTTTTTGAGCCTTGTCTTTTAAATTGTCTGCATCACTTTGTGCTTGCGTGACAATCGTCTGCCGTTGTTTTTCACCGTTTTGGCGCGCTGTGCTGACAATTTTAGTTGCCTCGCTTTGCGATTTATCTAATTCTGACTGTCGCTTAGCAGCTAATTGTTCAGCTTCATTACGGGATTTTTCTGCATAATCTAAGTCACCAGAAATTTTATTTGCCCGTTTATCCATCATTTTAGTTATCGGTCCCCAAGCAAAATGCTTGACCAACGCAACCAAAATAATAAACGAAATGGCATAAAATAGTAAATCACCAATATACAAGCCACCAGCTGCACCAATAACAAATTGTGAAAGCATCTATTGACACCTCCTTCATAATATGTTCTTTTTCGCTTAATTAAAAAAGGCAGACTTAATGCTGCCTAGAGCGACTAACACTACATCAACAGGAAGGCAATAACGATAGCGATAATCGGGAGGGCTTCAATCAAACCAACACCGATAAACATTGTACTACGTAATTGACCAGCTAATTCAGGTTGACGAGCCATACTTTCAAGTGTTTTTGAGATAACTTTACTATTACCATAACTAGCAGCAAAGGCTGCAACTGCGGCGATAATAGCTATTGCAATAAAATTCATAATAAAATTTCCTCCCTAGGGTTTTGTTTAATCTATTCTTCCACTTCAACTTTACGTGAAATATAGACCATGGATAATGTAACAAATACATAAGCTTGGATGCTACCAATAAAGACTGAGAAGCCTTGCCAAATAAGTGCAAGTGGCAATGCGACCACTTCGGTTAGCAACCCGTGAGACTTTGCGACACCACCGATTAAAGTCAACAAAACTTCACCGGCAAAAATGTTACCATACAGACGGAATGCTAACGTTAAGAAGTTAGTGAATTCCTCAATTAATTCTATTGGTAGCATAAAACTTACTGGTTTGAGATAGGAATTAACCAAATAACCTTTTGCGCCAAAGACAACAACACCAAAATAATGCGATAGCAATAATACCATCAATGCCAATGACATTGTAACCATGACGTCCGATGTCGGCGATTTAATCAATGTTTTCCCGCCGATAATGAACTCAATCATTAGACCCAATTGATTGGAAACAAAGATAAACAGGAACAGTACAAAAGCCAGTAAATTGAACCGTTTTCCCTGCTCGCCCGGGATATTTGACGAAACAATCCCATTAGTGAAATCAATGATTGCTTCAAGCACGTTTTGCTTGCCCTTAGGTCTTAATGCTAAATTACGCGATAAATACCACACTAAGAAGAAGACAATAATCATTGCCACCAATCCGGAGACAACGTTTGTAAGGTTAAAGGTAAGCCCTAAAAACTTTACAACGAAACTCTCTTCATTCACAGAATCTCACCTCTTTTCGCGACTAATTGCTTCTACAGTGTTGCACGGTAATTTATGTACACCGAGCTGTCATAATCAGAGTGTATCATAGATATTGGGCCGCATCAAAACACATTTGCAGAAAGATTTTAAGCGAAAAATCACTATCCGCGTCCGCCTAAAATACAAAAGTTATGATACCACCAATAAGTCAAAAATACAAAATTTTGTGTCAGCAAAAACATTAAATTTTTCACCGCGATCAACCTGATATCAAAGCATTTTCACGAAAGAAAATCAGTTAAATTTATTTTTTATATTAAATGTCCACAATGCTTAAATCACCATTTAATTTAAACTAAGAATTAACCGAAATATCAAATAAAAAATAGTGGTACCCAGCTTAAAGGCAGCAACACAATTAAGCTGGGCCCGCCAATTTAATTATTTAGTCCCAAACAACCGATCACCAGCATCGCCAAGACCAGGAACGATATAACCATCTTTGTTCAAATGATCATCTAATCCGGCAACGTAAATATCAACGTCAGGATGCGCTTTTTGGACTGCTTTGACGCCTTCAGGTGCGGCAACTAACCCAACAAACCGAATTTTTTTAGCACCGCGCTTCTTTAAAGCATCAATTGCCATAATGGCAGAACCACCAGTTGCTAACATCGGATCAACGACAAATAATTCACGCTGTTCAATGTCAGAAGGCATTTTAACAAAATATTCAACTGGCTTTAAAGTTTTTTGGTCCCGATACATACCAATATGTCCAACTTTAGCTGCTGGAATTAGTTCTAAGAAACCATCGACCATTCCCAAACCGGCACGAATAATGGGAATAATGGCAACTTTTTTACCTGCTAAAGATTTTTGTGTGGTTTTTGCAATCGGTGTTTCAACCACAACATCTTCCGTTACCATATTTCGTGTCACTTCATACGCCATTAACGTTGCAATTTCATTGACTACCTGCCGAAATTGCTGCGTACCGACTCGCTTATCACGAATAATCGTCAGCTTATGCTGAATTAATGGATGATCAATTACGTGTAGTTCTCCCATGATTTCGCTCCCCTATTTGATATAGTCACCAGACTGTAGAAAACGGCACACACTGATTTCAATGTGTCCCGCCTTCATCAATTTGATTACCTATATTTTACCTAATTAAATCTACATTGGCTAGTGTATTTCAAAACTTTTTGCATTAATTGGAAACCGTTTTGTTATTTCGATCACTTGTTGTTTAATCCGCGCAAGCGCCAGTGGGTCTTCATGGTGTTTAAGAGTTTGAATAATAAGTTTTGCAATTGCCTCAGCTTGCGATTCCTTCATACCGCGAGTTGTCATTGCAGGTGTTCCTAAACGAATACCGCTAGTTTTAAACGGCCCATTTTGCTCTTCAGGAATCGCATTTTTATTTAAAGTAATGTTAACTGTATCTAATAAATCTTGCGCAGTTCGGCCGGTAATGTCAAAACCAGTCACATCCACCAATAACAAATGAGTATCAGTCCCGCCTGAAATAACTTTCAGCCGCTTCTCTTGATTAAAGATTGCTGCCATTGCCTGAGCATTTTTTACAACTTGTCGCATGTAAGTTTTAAACATCGCTTGCTGTGCTTCTTTAAACGCAATTGCTTTTGCAGCGATGACATGTTCAAGCGGACCACCCTGAATTCCTGGAAAAACAGCTGCATTAATGGCTTTAGCGTATTGTTCTTTAGCTAAGATTAAACCACCGCGTGGACCGCGTAATGTCTTATGTGTCGTAGAGGTTACAACATCCGCTTCAGGCACCGGATTAGGGTGCAATCCCGCAGCTACCAAACCAGCAATGTGGGCCATATCTACCATTAAATAAGCATCAACTTCATCTGCAATTTGGCGGAATTTTTTAAAATCAATCCGCCGACTATACGCCGAAGCACCAGCAACAATTAAGCGCGGATGAAAAGTATGCGCCAACTGTCGGACCTGCTGATAGTCGATGTAACTACTTTTTGGATCGACACCATAACCTTTAAACTGATAGGTTTGCCCGCTAAAACTAATTGCTGCACCGTGGGTTAAGTGCCCACCATCTGCAAGATTCATCCCCAAAACATGATCTCCCGGTTCTAAAAGTGCCGCGTAAACTGCCATATTCGCATTCGAGCCTGAATGCGGTTGAACGTTAGCATATTCTGCATCAAATAATTGCTTTGCTCGTTTAATCGCTAATTGTTCTACCTGATCGATGTAGGTGCACCCACCATAAAAGCGGTGTTTCGGATAACCTTCTGCATACTTATTAGTTAAAACACTTCCTTGAGCAGCACGTACTGAATCAGACACAATGCTTTCTGAAGCAATCAACTCAATCGTCTGTTCTTGCCGCTTTACTTCCCGTTGTATTGCCTGCCAAACTTCTGGATCACGCACCTGAAAATCCATTGACCAGCCCCCCCCTTTTAATCAATATGACTTAGATTATAGCACAGCACAGCTGTCAAATTACTGCTGACATTTTTAAATAAAAAACCACAATGATTAATAAACAATCATTGTGGTTAAACCATATTTAACAATATCGTTAACGATCAGCTTTAAAATGCGCCTGTCCAGCTGATTTACCCAACCGGTTCATGTAAGCGACACCTAGGCCTTCAGCAGGAAAAGCCTGCGCCAAAATCAGTTTGACTTCTGGCAATTGATCATAATGCCGTAATCCATCAAATAAATGCTGGCTAGCACTAACAATCGAATCACCTAATGAAAACCGGTAGTTGTCCGGCAAAGAAGTAAATTGAGCTAAAACAGCATCCGTTGCTAATAAGCCAAAAGGCTGTTGCTTTTTTTGTGCCCAATTAACAGCTGCTTCAAAATCTTTCGCTTGTGTAATGTAAACTTGAGCGTTTGGTGCGTAGTGCTTATATTTCATCCCCGGTGCTTTAGGAACTTCATCAGCTTTAACTTGATGATGATTAGTCGCAATTGGCCCAATCACACTTTCAATTTGGGCTTGTGTGACAGCACCAGGTCTTAAAATAGCCGGAGTAGCCGTACTTAAATCTAAAACCGTTGATTCTAATCCAACGCCAGTTGGCCCATCATCAACAACACCAGCAATCTTCCCAGATAAATCATGTAGTACATGAGACGCCAAGGTGGGACTAGGCTTTCCTGATGTGTTAGCGGAAGGTCCGACAAGTGGGTGCCCAACCTGTTTGATTAAATCTAATGTCACTTGATTATTTGGATTACGAAAGGCAGCAGTACTGAGCCCACCAGTAACAGTTTTAGAAAACGCACCCGGTTTTAAAGGTAAAATTAGTGTCAAGGAACCGGGCCAAAAAGCAGCAGTTAATTTTGCCGCCGTTTCTGGAAAATTTGAAACATATTTTTTTACAGTTGCAACATCAGCAACATGTACAATCAAGGGATTGTCACTCGGCCGTCCCTTCGCTTGATAAACTTTTTTAACCGCTGCTTCATTAGTAGCATCAGCACCTAGGCCATAAACTGTTTCAGTCGGAAAAGAAACCAACTCACCAGCTACCAATGCTGCAGCTGCTGCTGGCAATTGACTTGCCTTAAAAACTTTTGTTTGCAACTTAACTCCTTCTTCCAAACTATAATTTAATTCTCAACATGCGTTCGTGCCCAGCTAAATCACGCCGAAAAGTAACTTGACCCTGGGGCAATATCTGAGTTGCTAATTTAGCTAATGCAGGACGCTGCTGATAGCCAAATTCACCAAAAAAGCAGCCGCCAGACACCAACTGTGAGGCCAAGTCCGCAAAAATTTGTTGATAAATTGCAAGCCCTTGGTTTTGCGCAAACAAAGCTAGACTCGGTTCATATTGCAAAACACTTGTATCCATCACAGCACGTTCAGCAGGTGCAATATACGGTGGATTGCTGATGATCAGATCGAATTTTTCACTTTGAAAAGCCGCAAATACATCACTTTGGTAAAAGCGAACCCGCGCTTTTAAGCGTTTCGCATTAGTCGTGGCAACCTTTAAAGCAGCACTGGAAATATCACTGGCCCAAACTTCCCATTGCGGGCGCGCAAGTTTCAAACTAACTGCAATTGCACCACTGCCAGTGCCTAAGTCTAATACTTTTAAATGGCGCGTAGAGCTTAACGCTAAACACCATTCCACCAAGTCTTCCGTTTCAACTCGGGGAATTAAGGTTGCTGGTGTGACTTTAAAATCGTGGCCAAAAAATGGCGCGTACCCGATAATGTACTGCGCTGGCTCATGCTTTGCCAACCGCTGAACATCAGCTTGAAATTGTTTCCAGACTGGATCGGGCATTAAATCCCGATAATGCAGCATCAACTGTGTTGTCGTCCATCCCTGCCGCGCCAATAGCAAAAAACGACCTGCATCTTCTTGCTGGTGTTGTGCCAAAAAATGCGTTGCCCAACGTAAAGCTGAAAAAAAAGTTGGATTAGCCATTTTGTAATTGTTCCAATTTAACAGTTTGATCATGTAAGATCAACGCATCAATAATTTCTTCTAGGTCACCGTTCATAATGCGATCTAATTTATTTAACGTTAACCCAATGCGATGATCCGTCACTCGGTTTTGCGGATAATTATAGGTCCTAATCCGTTCCGAACGATCACCGGTACCAACAGCATTTTTACGGTTTTGATCATATTGGTCTTGATTTTGACTTTCATAGTAGTCATAAACACGTGCTCGTAAAATTCGCATGGCCTTTTCGCGGTTTTGTTGTTGTGAACGTTGATCTTGCATGGCAACTACAATTCCAGTTGGCATATGCGTCATCCGAACAGCAGAGGATGTTTTGTTAATGTGTTGTCCCCCAGCGCCAGAGGAACGATAGACATCAGTTCTAATGTCTTTTGGATCAATTTCGATGTCCACTGAATCATACTCTGGCATCACTGCAACTGTTGCCGTTGAAGTGTGCACTCGACCTTGGGATTCTGTTTGGGGAACACGCTGTACCCGGTGTGCACCATTTTCAAATTTCAGCTTAGAATAAACATTTTCACCTGAAATCATAATAACGACGTTTTTAAAGCCACCAACTTCTGTGGGCGTCTCATCAACAGTTTCAACTTTCCAATTCTGTTTTTCTGCGTAACGCATGTACATATCTAACAAATCGCCAGCAAATAGACTGGCCTCATCCCCACCTGCTGCACCGCGAATTTCCATGATGATATTTTTATCATCATTAGGATCTTTAGGCAGCATTAGTTTTGTCATGATATCTTCTAATTTAGCTTTCTTTTGGTTTAAATCTTCTAAATCTTGTTTAACCATCTCTTCCATTTCAGGATCAACTTTTTCACGTAGCAGCTGTTCATTTTCAGCTATTTGATGGTTAATTTCTTTATACTGCTGGTATTTTGCTGCAGTTTCGCGGATTTCGCCTTCTTCTTTTGATAGCTTCATAAACCGTGAAGTATCTTTGATCACTTCAGGATCAGATAACAAGCCTTCTAACTCTTCATGGCGATCAACCACTGCTTGTAATTGTTCAAACATTTCATCCATGATTGATTTCCTTTCGTTTACTTATTTTAAACGGTCTAATAAGGGGTGAAAATAATGTTTGCGGCACACCGGATAGTAAGCTTCATTACCGCCAATTTTGACCTGTTCTCCATGATAAACTGGCTTACCATTAGCAAAACGCAGATTCATCAATGCTTTTTTATTACAAAACCAGCAAATTGTTTTAATTTCGACAATTTTATCAGAATATAATAATAAATACTTTGAGCCTTCAAACAGCTCATTACGGAAATCATTTTTTAAACCGTAAGTCATCACCGGAATGTTTAACTCATCCACAATGCTAGCCAGCTCAACCACATGGTGCTTTTGTAAAAACTGGGCTTCATCAATTAAAATACAAGCCACATCTGGTGCGCTTTGCTTAACAAATTGATAAACATTTGTTTTGGCAAAAATAGGCTGTGCTTGTCGCCGTAAACCAATTCGGCTGGAAACATAGCCTACCCCATCCCGGGTATCCAACCCGGAAGTCATAATAATCACTTTTTTATGCTGCTCTTCATAATTATGAGCAACCTTTAAAATATCAATCGTTTTACCGCTATTCATTGCACCATAGTGAAAGAACAACTGGGCCATACGCGTTAATACCCCTTTTCATAAACACTCTTATTCAGTATAATCGATTTTAGTGAAAAATTCATCTGCAAATCATTGCAAAAACTACAACACATGATTTTTGCACATTTTTAATCTATTTTATAATTTAACTGTGTTATATTCAATTCATATTGATAAATTGGTCAATAAATAAAAGGAGCAAACTTATGTCAGTTAAAAGTTCTTTTGCAGTCGCAGTTGGCCGCAGTTCCTATTGGTTTTTACACACCTTTATGAAGGGTGGTAGTTCTTTGCCTGGGAAACTGACCAACCAAATCGATCCAGATATTTTAGCAACTCTAGGCCGTGATTATGAAGTGGTCATTATCACGGGTACCAATGGTAAAACTTTGACCACTGCCTTAACGGTAAAAGTGCTACAAGCTAAATACCACAACATTTTAACTAATCCAACTGGCTCCAATATGAAACAAGGCATTATCACTGCTTTTTTGACCCATAAAACAGGCCGTAGCGGTAAAAAAATTGCCGTTTTGGAAGTTGACGAAGCTAACGTCATTGAAGTGACAAAATACATCAAACCCACTGCATTTGTTTTCACCAACATTTTTCGTGATCAAATGGACCGCTATGGGGAACTTTATACTACCTATAAAAAAATTCTCGCTGGGGTTGCCAAAGCACCTGATGCTACTATCATTGCTAATGGTGATGCACCGATTTTTAATTCCCAGTCTTTACCTAATCCAATCATTTATTATGGCTTTAACCACCAGCAAGATGGTGAACGTAAAGCGCCTTACAACACTGACGGTGTGTTATGCCCTGTTTGTAACCATATTTTGCATTATAAATTTTTGATCTACAGTAATTTAGGTAAGTATTATTGCCCCCATTGTGGTTTTTCTCGGCCTAAATTACAACACAGCGTCACCGCATTAACTCATTTAACGCCAACACAATCACAATTTGTTGTGGATCAACAAGCACTTAAAATTAATATCGGCGGAACTTATAACATTTATAATGCTTTAGCAGCTTATAGCGTGGGCCGTTATTTTGATATCGCTCCTGATAAAATCGCCCAAGCACTAGACGCAGATGAAAAAGTCTTTGGTCGTCAAGAAGTGATTCAAGTAGGTACTAAGGCTGTGACGTTAATCTTAGTTAAAAATCCAGTTGGGTTGAATCAAGTCTTTAATTTAATTTCATTAAACCACAAGCCGTTTTCATTAGTTACATTATTAAATGCTAATTATGCAGACGGTATTGATACAAGTTGGATTTGGGATAGTGATTTTGAAAAAATGGCAGCACAGAAATTACCTTGTTACATTGCAGGTGGCGAACGAGTGACTGACATTGCTTTTCGCTGGCAAGTTGCGGGTGTGCCAAAAGACAGTTTGATTCAAATTAAAGATTTAGACCAAGTCGCGGAAAAAATTAAGAACTTACCTACCCAACAAGTTTATGTGCTCGCCACTTACACTGCTGTTCTACAATTACGAGAAAAATTAGCTGCTCAAGGCTTCATTGCAGCGGCTAATCGGAAACATTAATCAGGCACATTTAAATAACTGTGCCGTTACCATTCTTCCAATTAAAATGGACCAATAAACAGTGATTTTGCAAAGCTTAATTCAGTCTAATTAAACTTTGAACGCTGTTTATTGGTCCATTTTTAATGAATGGGCAAACTATTTTTATTGTGCGGTGTAACCACCATCGACGACAAATTCCGAACCAGTTGCAAACTTAGCTTCATCTGAAGCAAGATAAACGCAAATGTTAGCAATATCGCTAGGTTCTCCTAAATGTCCCATCGGCGTTAAACGTTCCTCATGTTCCACTACATCTGGTGCAACGTCAACTAATGGTGTATGGATGTAGCCCGGATGAACGGTGTTAACGCGTACATTGTAACCTTGTTTAGCCGCATAAAGTGCAGCAGATTTAGAAAATAATCGCACACCACCCTTACTAGCATTATAAGCAGCAAGCATCGGTTCTCCAATCAGTCCTTCAATCGAACACATATTGATAATTGAGCCGCCATGTTCCTTCATTGCGATCATCGCATACTTAGTGCCAAAGAAAACACCGTCTAAATTAATTCCCAATAACTTGCGCCACTCTTCAGTTGTGGTATGCTCAACGTCTTTGAAAAAACAAATACCCGCATTGTTAACTAGAATATCTAAATGACCAAATCTGTCTTGCACAGCTTTAATAATTTGCTGCCATTGCTGGTCGTCTGAAGTATCCTGCTGCATGAAAACTGCAGCTTCTGGTGCATTAATGTCAGCCAACGCCTTTTTCCCTGTATCAGGATTACGCCCAGTAATCACGACTTTTGCCCCTTCAGCAACAAAGTGTTGGGCACAACCTAAGCCAATTCCCTTAGTACCACCTGTAATCAACGCAACTTTTCCTGCTAAACGTTCTGCCATTATCGTTGCCTCCCCATAATTTTTTTGTTGTTACACAAATCTATTTTAGCTCATTTCACCATAAATGAAAACGCTTTATTTAACATTTATAGTTTAAATAAAAAAGACCGACTTTAACAAATTAGCTAGTGTTAAGGTCAGCCTTCTTTGCCAATGTAAAATTAATGCTTATTCTTGCGTAAAATCAAAAACCATCCGTCCGACAATTGAATTGTTTTTCATCTCATCAATAACATCATTAATGTCAGCTAAGCGTACTTTTTGAACAATCGGATGGACTTTCCCCTCAGCACCAAATTGGAAAGTTTCTGCTAAATCTTGTCTAGTACCTACTAACGATCCAGCAACCTGAATGCCATCCAAAACAGTTTTGCCGATATTTAAGTTCATATCTCCTTGTGGTAAAGCAACTGCAACTAAACGCCCATCCGGACGTAACGCATTAACAGATTGATCAAAAGCGGCAGTGGTGACAGCTGTTACAATAGAACTGTGAACGCCGCCAACTTTTTCTTGAATTTGCTTAGCCACGTCTGGGTCATGTCGGTTAATCAATAAATCTGCTCCAAGATCCTTGGCGGCTTTCAATTTATCATGATTACCATCAACAGCAACAACATGGGCACCGAAAACATTCTTAGCATATTGAATTGCTACATTACCTAAACCGCCCGCACCAACAATTTCAGTCCATTGTCCAGGCTTTAAGTGGCCAACCTTTAATGCTTTATAAGTAGTCACTCCGGCACAAGTTAAAGAAGTCGCTTCAACAGGATCCAATTCGGCTGGTACTTTTACAGCATAATCAGCATCGACAATCACTTGTTGTGCCATTGCCCCATCAACTGTAAAACCTGCATTTTTCACATTACGGCATAAAGTTTCTCGTCCCGTCAAGCAGTATTCACAATGACCACAAGAACTAAAGAACCATGCAATGGAAACCCGATCCCCTACTTTCAAACTGGTCACATCCGGTGCAATTTTGGAAACAATCCCCACACCTTCATGACCAATAATTCGACCTGGTACAGCGCCAAAATCACCTGCGGCAACATGTAAATCTGTGTGACAGAGTCCACAATATTCAACATCAACTAATGCTTCTCCATGTTCTAATGATCTTAGCTTAACGTCTTTGACATCAACATACCCATCACCATTTTCCCGAACAACGGCAGCTTTCATTTCAGATCTCCTCCTTTAGCACAAACGCTTTCACCACTCATTATAAAATGTCTACCAATAAATCACAATAGAAATTTGATAAAACATTCACAAATAAAACTAAAATTAAATAAAATTATTGATTAGACAGTGATTTAAATTGAATTTTTTTCACTAATTTAATTTATAAAAAAGCATTACTAATTGTCAAAATTAGTAATGCTTTTGTTCAAAACTATTAGATCAGGCCCTTTGTCCTGGTTCAGAAGCAATAATTTGTAGGTCACCGGTTAAGCGCCATTCTTTGATTGCAAATGGCAACATGAAATGTTGTCCTTTTTCAAGTGAATAGGTTTTACCTGCTACCTCTAATTGGCCTGTTCCTGCTAAGACAGAAACTAATGTGTAAGGTGCCGCTTGCCTAGTTAATGCAAGTTCTCCCTTAACTTGCCATTCGTAAACACTAAAATAAGGTGCCTTCACAAAGCAAGTAACTTTAGAATCACCATATTGTTGACTGGTAACTGATAGTTGCGGCGTAGTAAACGGTACATTAGTGACATCAATTGACTGCTGAATGTGCAGCTGCCGTTTTTTCCCAGTCTTGGCATCTACTCGATCGTAATCATACAACCGGTAAGTTGTGTCACTACTTTGCTGCGTTTCCAACGCCATAATGCCCTTTCCCAAAGCATGAATCGTTCCGCTTGGCACATAAAAGAAGTCACCTGCTTTTACAGGAACGTACCGGAATAATTGTTGCCATTGTTCAGAATGAATCATGTCCGCTAGTTCAGCACGAGATTGCGCATGATGTCCATAAATTAGCTTTGCACCTGGTTCAGCGGCGATGATGTACCAGCATTCTGTTTTGCCTAATTCATGTTCATGAGTCGCTGCATATGCATCATCTGGATGAACTTGAACAGACAAATCAGCCTCAGCATCTAAGATTTTAGTCAGTAACGGGAAGACATCTCCCTTAGCATTGCCAAAAAGTTCACGGTGATTTTGCCACAAGTCAATAACAGATTCTCCTGTGTAAGGGCCATTAGCAACCGTACTAGGCCCATGGGGATGTCCAGAAATAGCCCAGCATTCACCAGTACGATCGCTAGGCAACTGGTAACCAAATTCGTCGTGTAACTTAGTTCCTCCCCAAATTTTTTCTCGAAAATATGGTTTTAAAAATAATGGTTCTACCAAAATACCACTCCTTGTTAAAATTCAATCTTTAATGATGCCGATTTGCCATCATTTATTTACACTAATAATTATTATCGTACACTCATTATCTTACCGCTTTCAGGATTTAGAGTACAGCTGCTTCTTTTAAATAGGTTGCTGCAATTTGATCACGTAAACCTAAAAAAATAGTATTTGGTTCAGTAGGATGAATCCGATTTGACAATAAAACAAACGCTTGGTGTGCTTGCTGATTAATTAAAATTAAATGTCCAACGTAGCCAGTATGATACAACCAATACTGGCCGTTAGATCCTATTTTTAAATCCCAACCTAAGCTACGCTGACCATTGCAGCCCGTATAATCGTGATATAATTGTTGAATCGTTGTCCGATCAAGCAGTGGCTCAGTCAATTGCCAATCACCTAACATAAAACGACAAAAGCTTAAAACATCAGTTAAATTAGCAAATAATCCGGCTGAAGCAGCATGTTCGCCTAAAACATAAGCTTTGGGATCATGAACAACGCCTTTAATCAAGCCTCTGCCATGAGGTTGGTAACTGGCCGGAACGCAACGCTTAGCGTCTGGATGAAAAGTCATAGTCGTTAAATGCAACGGTCGGATCACTTCGTTAAATAGGGCCTGTTGGGCTGGCCGTTGTAATAATCGCTCAATAATCCAGCCTAGATAGAGAAATTCAGTATCACTATAATGTACTTGTTTACCAAAGTTAGGCCCCACCGATAAATTTAACAATGCTTGTTTAAGCTCTGGTGCTGTTAATTGATTTCGGTGTGGGATGTAACCAACTAGATTAACGGTATGCGTCAGTAAATGACGAATCTGCACGCGTTGATCTTTAAATGTCGGCAAAAATTTTTGGATGGGGTCATCAAGTGCCAGCTGATGCTGCGTTATTAATTTTAAAATTAATGTTGTAGTCGCAATAACTTTAGTTAAAGAAGCCAAATCATACAATTGTCCGGCATAAAGTGGCTGGCATGTTGGTATTAATTGACTAGCGCCAACGTAATTTGTCAAAGTTTGCTGGTGATCAATAAAACCGTAACTAACACCGGGAACTATTTTATTCGTAACTAATGCTTTAATTTGTTGCTGCGTTTTAGCATACATCATGTCCACTCCAATTTGACTCGCTAAGCTTTATTCTAAAAGGATCGCAACAATTTAACAAGACAATCAATATTTAGTCTGTCAAGATTAAATAACAGCCACGAGAACAGCTAACAGTATGTTTAATATCTGACATACAACAAAAATTAAGGGACAACTCACTCACGTGAATTGTCCCTTAATTTTTCGGCTATTATTCAAAAACTAATCATTTTATAGCACTTTTAATCAATTATCGTTTTAAAACTAATACAACTGATCATCAAATTGCCACGTTGCCAGTAAATTGACTGTTATATAAATCAGCATAAAAACCATGGTTGGCCATCAATTGAGCGTGTGTCCCAGTCTCCACAATTGATCCGTGATTCATCACAATAATATTGTCCGCATCCTGAATTGTTGACAGGCGATGAGCGACAACAAAACTTGTCCGATTAGCCAACAATCGTTCCATGGCATGCTGAATGTGAACTTCAGTTCGCGTATCAACTGAACTAGTTGCTTCATCCAAAATTAAAATCTCAGGATCAGCAACAAATGCACGCGCAATAGTGATCAATTGCCGCTGTCCTTGTGAAATGTTAGATGCTGCTTCATTTAAAACAGTATCGTAACCATTGGGCAACCGGCGAACAAAAGAATCCACATGAGCGGCTTTAGCTGCTGCAATAATTTGGTCATGGGTCGCGTCTTCTCGACCATATTTCAAATTATCATAGATGGTACCGCTAAATAGCCAAGTATCCTGTAGCACCATCGCAAAATGTCTCCGTAACGATTCCCGTTTCAATTGTTTTGTATCAACACCAGCCAAGCGAATAGTACCACCAGTGACATCATAAAATCGTTCCAACAAATTAATGATAGTGGTCTTGCCGGCACCAGTAGGTCCTACAATCGCCACGCGTTGGCCTTTTTTAACCTTCAAATTATAATCCTTCATCAACGGTTGATCAGGCTCATAACCGAATTGAACGTGGTCAAAGGTAACCAAATTAGTAGGGTTTGATTGCAGTACTGGTTGTTTTGCTGGTTCAGGATTCATCTCTGGTTCATCCAACACTTCAAAAATCCTTTCTGCTGAAGCAATCGTTGATTGGATTGTATTTAGCAAGTTAGCCAATTGTGAAATAGGTTGTGAAAATTGATTCATGTATTGTAAAAAGGCTTGGACATTACCTAATGTTACTGTTCCGTGAGTAACTTGAATACCACCAATGATTGCCACAAAAACATAACCAATATTATTCAAGAAGATCATCAATGGCATAATAATTCCAGAAATAAATTGTGCTTTCCAAGCTGATTGATAATAATTGCCATTTTGTTTTTCAAAAGTTGCAATTGCTTCTTGTTCCTTATTGAAACTTTTTAAAACAACATGACCACTATAATTTTCTTCTACTTGATCATTGAGCAAGCCTAAACTACGTTGTTGTCCGGCAAAGAAACGCTGTGATTTAGGTGCCACAAAGCCGACTACCACTAAACTTAACGGTATTGTCACTAGTGCAATTAATGTCAGCTTCCAACTAATTGTCAGCATCATCCACAATGTTCCAACAAACGTGACAATACTTGTAACTGCCTGCGTTAAGCTTTGTTGCAACGTGCTGGCAATATTGTCCATGTCATTTACTGCCCGTGACATAATATCACCATTGGTATGCGTATCATAGTAGCTGATAGGAACGCGTTGCATTTTTTGTTTTAATTCACGACGAAGTTGATAAACTGTTTGCTGGGAAACTCTTGTCATAATAAACTGCTGGAAAAAGCTGAAGACTGCAGCAGCCAAATACATCAAAAAGACAATCAAAATAATTTGTTTAATTTTATCGAAATCAATGGGAAGTTTATTTAAGGTAACGCCAGCTTTTTTGGCTGCAGCACCTTGCATCACGCCTTTAAAAATCTCTGTCGTTGCTTCCCCTAAAATTTTAGGCGTGCGAATTTGAAAAATAACGGAAGCAATCGCAAGAATCAAAACAAAAGCTACCGCCCATAAGCGATTAGACATATAGCGCAGCAAACGATTAGTGGTTCGCCAAAAGTTATGCGGCTTTTCAACTAAACCACCGTGCCCACCACCTGGGCCGTGATTAACCGCGGGCTGATTGGTTGGTTTTTTACTCATGTTGCTCCCCCTTTCCTAATTGTGACGCCATAATTTCCTGATAAATTGGATTGTGTGCCTTCAGTTCCTGATGAGTGCCTTTGCCAACTAATTTACCGTCATCTAAGACGAGAATTAAATCAGCGTCGGCAACAGTCGCAATTCTTTGTGCCACAATAACCACAATTCGGTTTTGAATGCGGCTATCTTCGCGTAACTCTTGTCGTAACTGCGAGTCCGTTTTGAAATCCAATGCGGAAAATGAATCATCAAACACATAAACAGCTGCATCCTTAACCAAAGCCCGGGCAATGGCCAACCGTTGCCGCTGACCACCAGAAAAATTACCGCCGCCTTGTTCAACATAAGTATCTAAACCATCTTCTGCGGCAATAAATTTATCTGCCCGCGCAATTCGCAGTGCATGCCAAATGGCATCATCACTAGCATTAGGATCGCCATACTGCATATTCTCGCGGATAGTGCCGGTGAAAAGAATTGCAGTCTGCGGCACAAACGAAACAGCGGCACGTAAATCATGTTGGCTAAACTGTCGAATATCTGTGTCATTTAACATAATTTTACCGGACTCTGCATCATAAAAGCGCGGTAATAAGTTAACAAGTGTCGTTTTACCAGAACCAGTTCCTCCGATAATAGCCACGGTTTGTCCACTTTTTGCACTAAAATCAATATCCTGCAATGCTTTTTTTTCAGCACCTGCATAACGATAATCAACGTGTTGAAAATCAAGTTGACTGTGATCAAAATTAGCAGGCAATGCTGTTTTTGTTTTTGGCTCTTTCAACTTAGAATTTAACGCCAAGACCTCCTGGATCCGCAAAGCCGAAGCTTGTGCTCGAGGAATAAAGACAAATACCATGGATAGCATCATAAAACTCATCAAAATTTGCATAGCGTAAGTCATAAAGGCAATCAAATTCCCTACTGGCATTGAAAAATCAGCGATTAATTTACCACCAAACCAAGTGATACCAATATTAGTGACACTCATCATCAATGTCATAATCGGGAACATCAACGCCATAATGCTAAAAACTTTAATGGCATTTTTTGTATAATCTTGGTTAGCGTCTTCGAAACGCTGCTGTTCAAAATGATCACGCCGAAAAGCACGGATCACCCGCACCCCTGTTAGACCTTCACGAAAAATTAAATTAATTCGATCCGTCTTAGTTTGCATCGCCCGGAACAACGGTACGGCAAAACGCATAATTAAACCGATGAAGATGGCCAAAACTGGCAATACTACCAAGAAAATCATCGTTAATTGATGGTTTTTGTTATAAGCTAAAAAACTCGCACCAACTAACATAATCGGTGCCATGATCATCATTCGTAGCGCCATCATCGCCACATTTTGAATTTGCACCACGTCATTTGTGGTCCGAGTAATCAATGACGACGTTTCAATTTGATCAAATTCATCATTTGAAAAATTGATAATTTTACGATAAATATCTGAACGTAATTTTTGGCCCAAGCCTTGTGATGTACGAGCAGCTAAGAAAACATTTCCCGCTGCTGCAACAACACTCAGTAGCGCAAAGGCAATCATTTCTAGGCCAACTTCCCAAATGTAATTAATGTTGCCTTTAGCAACACCATTGTTAACAATATTAGCGGTCAAACTGGGCAAATTTAAGTTACTGATCACCTGCAAAATCATAAATAAAAAGGCACCAATAACTGCCCAAATGGACATCCGCCCACGTGCTATTTTAAGCATTTACTCACTTCCCAAATTTAAAATTAATGCTGGTTTGCTGGTCTAACCGCAACACCATGTTCTAACCAATCCAAAGTACGCGTAAATTCATGCTTTAATTGCGTAACCGAGACTTTCTGACCTTGTTGCTGACGAAAATAATAAGAACCTAAAGTTTGAAAAACTGTCGCCATCAAGATCCGCATCAGCATTTTCAATTCATGCTCATTAGTAATACGCAAGCATGACGTATCAACCAAAGAATAAAACTCACGATCATGATGAGCTTTATGACTTGCAAAACTCATTTTATGGCCGTTTTTGTAACTCATATTCAAAAAAAGATTACGATAAAATGGTGCATCTTGCCCAGCGGTAATTTCACCGATCAATCTGGAGAAATACTGGCGAAAAGAAATAAATAAGTCGCCGTGATTATCTCTTAAGGTTTTTAACCACAAATTTTTATGCTCCTGATTCAATTTTTCAAAATAATAATAATAAAGATCAGTTTTGTCTTTAAAATACTGGTAAAAGCTCCCTCGCGGAATACCAGCAGTCGCAATAATTTTATTAATCGACGCATCATATAATGGCACACGTGAAAATTCTTGTCGCGCGGCTTTTAATAAACGTTGCTGTTTTGCCTGCGACAAATTAAAAAAGGTCTTAGTCGGCATTTAGTACCACCTTCCTTCAATTATGACACCTTGTCGTTTAAATGACAATATGTCATTATAAAGGTGTTAGTATCGGATTGCAAGCAAAAAGATAGCCTTATTGCTAAAAATTAATAACAACCGGCTATTCCGTGTTATGATGAGTTTACTTTCATTCACGAGGTGACCGTTATCAATGTCAAAAATTCAAAGTGGGCACTTGTGCGCCACTTATGTTATTTTATTGGTCTATTAATTGCAGAACAATTACCACTAGCTGGTCTTAGTTTAGCCAGTCTTTTTATTAAACAAGGCCAAAATCAGCTAGTTCTTCTTATAGGTAGCTTATTTTTAAGCATCACCATTTTAATCGCCATTTTATTTTGGCAAGTTTATTTAAAAGCTGTTCATGATAATCATAATGAATTCCAACAGCCTTTACACAAAGCTGATTGGTTGATGATTGCTTTAGGTTTTGGCGCCATGGTGGTTATCAATCTAGTAACAGTTCCATTTATCAAAACAACGGGTAACGGCAACGTCAACAGTTTACTGAGTTTGCTGCAAAGCTTTTTGTTTTTTATGCTATTTTTCATTGCCTTTATTGGCCCAGTTTTAGAAGAAGTGTTGTTTCGCGGTTTATTTTTAAATTGGTTTTTTACTGGACACCGCAACATTAGTATGATACTGAGTGCACTTATCTTTGGGACATTTCACGTCGACTTTACCAACGGACAAATTGATCCAATTTACTGGCTTTCAAAAATTTTATTAGGCTTCATTTTAGTCTTAGTGTATAATCACACTAAAAATTTAAAAGCATCAATTTTACTACACATTTTAAACAACACTTTAGCAGCCTTTATCTAATCAGCTAACTGAGTAAATCTTGAGTTCAGTATCGCTTATTTGTTAGAATAGCAAATGATAGGTAGCTAAAAATGGAAGGGGTACACCAGTATGAAAAAAGTCTTCAGTGTGTTATTAGTTAGTGTTGCTACCTTAACACTGGCGGGATGTCAAAGTAATAACAGTAGCAAAACACAGCAGTCAACAAAGCAGGAAACAAGCCAAGTAAGCAAAAATGCTCAATCAAAACAGGCAAGTTCCAATACTAGTAAAAAAACGGCTGCTGCAGAAAGTTCTGACAAAACAACTAGTGATGCTTCTAGTAGTAAACAAACTTCTAGTACCAGTGATTCAGCCACTAGTCAAAGTCAGACACAACAGCAAACCAGCAATCAAACAACTGCTAATGCACAAAATTTGACTTCACAACAAGTACAAAATTGGGTTGCTCGTTATTTAGATGGCAATTACCAAACTGGTGATTTAACTTATACTATGAATAAAGATCAAAATGGTGAGTTATTGATTCAAGTAAAAGAAAATCATCAAAGCACCAACATGCAAAACCAAGGTGCTGACCCTAATACTTCTCCAACAATTGGCTGGTTCAAAGTCAACAGTCAAGGTCAATTATTAAAATCCCCTGATGCAGGTGCTTCTTGGAATGTCGTTAGCAACAGTTACCAATAATAACTGCATTACAATATAATCATGATATAAAAACTGCCAAAGTGTTTCTCTGAAACATTATTTGGCAGTTTTTATTAATTAACATCAGTAGTCAAGATAGTGCAAAATTTGTGCAAAACAGATCCGCCTGTCAGGGCGTTTTACAGCAAATAAAAAAATGACAGACGCTGTTATAGCAACGTTTGTCATTTACGGGTCTAGAATTTTTGGTGTTGGAAAGTATTTCCATTCCAAAAGTACTAGGCCCT
>NZ_AYYI01000031.1 GCF_001436505.1 Loigolactobacillus rennini DSM 20253
CGTAATCTGCGTTACTAAATTTGTTCAAGTTATTTCTTGCAATCTGCCATATAGAAACATTTGCCAAAGTGATAATTTTAACTAAAGTCACGGTTTGCTCATACTTAGCAATAAAAGAGTCGTTCAGAATTCAACAAAAAAATTCCGAGCGACTCTCAAACTTTAACTATAGTTTCCGACCTTCTTGTCCTACTATTTATTTTGTCACGCCTTCTTGTGCCAGCGCAACTAAAGCTAATTGGTTCAAATAATTAAACGGCCGATCATAATAGGGTGAAAACAACATGTCCACAAAGGCCAGTTGTTCAATAGTATTTTGATTTTGGATGCAAACTGACAATAAATTGGCTGATTGCGCAACGTCATATTGGCTGTAAAGCTGGCCACCTAAAATTTTGTGACTGTCGCGGTCATAAACTAAGCGCATATCAAGTGGTAACGTTGATGGCATAAACTCAGGCCGATAATTGTCCGTTAACGTCGCTACCGCAGCATTAAACCCATGTTTTTGGGCACGAGCTAGCGTCAAGCCAGTGGAAGCCAATGTTTTGCCATACAAATGTAAGGCAGAGGTCGCCTGCGTCCCAATATCAGCCAGTTTGTGGCCAAATAAGTTCATTCCCACCAACAGACCTTGGCGAACGGCATTTGAAGCTAAAGGTGTGTAAGCAGCTTTTTGTGTGGGATTAAAATGAACCGCCACCGCATCACCCGCAGCGTAAACATCCGGATCCGAAGTTTGCATGTAACGGTTCACACAAATCGACCCATCTGAATTTAATGTCAACTGGCCCTGGGCTAAATCGCTTTGGGGACGAAAACCCACGCACACCACTGCTAAATCAGCTTGGTGTTCTGTTTTATCCGTTTGAATGTAAACATGATCAGCATCGCTATCAAATTTCAGTGCCACTTCATTTAGTTTTAAAGCCACCCCATGTTCCGTTAGATCTGCTGCGACCTTACTAGAAAATTCATGGTCCACATAATGCCCTAAAAGTGGGTGGATGCCATTGATCAAAGTCACTTGATGGTTAGTGTTACTGTAGCTTTCCGCTAGTTCCACACCAATGTAACCACCACCAATGATGGCGATATGGTGCTTAGTTTTAGCCGTTTCATAGATTTTCGTTGCGTCAGCATAATTTTTGCAAATTAAAATGTTAGGTAAACTGACCCCCTGAATCGGTGGAATCACCGGCACTGAGCCAGTTGTTAAAATCAATTTATCATATGAATCAGCAAATTTTTTCCCAGTCACTAAATCTTCTGCCAAAACTTGTTTGTGAGCCACATCAATTTGATAGACATCGTGTTTCATTTTAACCTTTGCACCTAAATGCGCCAAATCAGCTGGCGTCGCGTAAAACATGTCATCTAACGATTTGACGGTGCCGCCTAAATAAAGGGCGATGCCACAGGATAAAAATGAAATATTATCGTTGCGTTCATAAATGGTCACTTGTGTTTGAGGATGGGTTTTCAAAATCTGTTGCGCCGCACCCGTACCCGCATGCGTACACCCAATGATGATCACTTTCATTTACAATTCATCCTATTCTCGTAAATTATACCAATTAATATTAGTTCATAATCGACACTGGCTATCTATTTTGAATCAATTTTACCATAATTAGCGGGCTAAAAATAGCGCTGTCAATCTTAATTCTTGTTTCGTGACGTGTTACAGTTAATGTATCTTCTCAATCAAAGCTAGCGCTGTAGCAACTTGCTTTTGCGTCTCCGGTGACAGTTCAGTCTTCGTCAGTGCTGCTTGAACATTGGCCGCCAAAATTAAACGCATGGTTTTATCAATGGTCGAGCGAACGGCAGTTAATTGGATTAAAACATCTTGTGGCGTGCGCTGGGTGAGCACCATGTTTTGAATCCCCCGCAACTGTCCTTCTGCCCGCTTCAGTCGGTTTAATAATTGTTCGTTAGTCATTTAGTTGCCTCCTAATTTTCTTCATCGTTCTTTTATTTAAGCATCTACCACTCCCATTATAATGGAAAACGGACCACGGCAAACAGGTTGTCGTGATCCGTTGGTATTTATCGTGATGGTCGTGGTGTGCGCTTCTAGCGGGCAGTCTAATTTGTCTGCCATCACTACAGTAAACGCGCAACAGAAAGCAGCTTCTTCTGGCTGCCATGTTTCAACTTGGCGGTTTTCGCCATAGTTGAATGGTCAACGTCTGAAGCATCAGAGATTTTCGGTACGAAAATCTTCCTTTTCTGCGGAATAGTAGCTACAGCTGGCAAATCATTCACTTTGCAAATGATTTGCCAGTTTACATTAGTACTCAGAAGCTCCCGCTCCTCTGCAGTAATCATCATCGCCCTTTTAAACGCGCAACAGAAGCCAACTGTTTCCGCTTAGCCACGCTTAGCTGTCAATTTGCTTTGCAAATTTCCTGCTAAGCTGAGCTAATGCTCAACAGTTACCCGGCTTCTGTTGCGCTCTTTTTTTACTGAAATTTATCCAAGTCGATAAAGTAGTCTTGGTACCACACTAGGAAGGTGTAGATGACCCAGACTTGGCGGCGGCCGTCTTTTTTATCGACGTGTGTTTCGTCTAGCAACGTTAAAATTTTATCTTGGTCGAAAAATTGTTTGACAAAATCTTGACTGAATAATTCCCGGACTTTTTGGTAAAATTTGTCTTCTAGCAACCATTGATGGATTGGCACTGGAAAGCCTAATTTTGGCCGACTGGCAAATTCTTTGCCTAAATGTTTTTCTGACGCACGGCGGAATGCGTATTTTGTATCCTTAGTGTTTAGCAAATACTTGCTAGGAATACTATTTGCCAGTTCGGCAACTTTACGGTCCAAAAACGGCACCCGCAGTTCCAAACTGTGCGCCATCGAAATTTTGTCCGCCTTTTGCAAAATGTCATTCGCCATGAAATGATGCAAGTCAATGTATTGCATTTGTTTGACTTCATCCGCATCTTTTACTTTTTTAAAGTCACGTTTGTAATTGCTGCTGACATCGCGCTTACTTTGATAATCCGTTGTTAACAGACCATTTGCTTCCTGGCTACTAAAAATGGTCGGGTGTTCAAAGGTATAAATCACCGACTCGCCCACATAATATTCACTAGGTTTAGCTAACCGGGTGTACAAATGAACCTTACCGTGAAAGTTGCGCCCACGTTTAATGCGGCGAGCTAACCGGTAACGTGTCCCTTTTGGCAGTTTGCGCAAGCCTTCTGCAAACACTTTAATCACTTCGTTATGGGAGTGCATTCCATAGTTGACGTAACCCGCAAACATTTCGTCGGCACCTTCACCAGACAGCACCACCGTTACCTCTTTTGCCGCCATTTCTGACAAAAACCACAGCGGAATCAAGCTAGGGTTACCATCTGGTTCATCCATATGGTATTGCATCAAAGGAAACTTTTTGAACGCTTCTTCACCGTGAACGGTAGTAGTGTGAAATTCAAGTCCCAGCTGATCCGCCAGCACTTTGGCCCGGCCAGCTTCATTATAAGTTTCGTCAAATCCGACACTGAACACTTTTTCTGGTTTTAAAATACTGGTGACATAGCTACTGTCCACCCCTTCGGACAAAAAGCTGCCGACTGGAACATCAGCGATATGATGCAATTTAACCGATTCTTCTACCGATTTATTGATGGCCTCCACCGTTTGGTTGAAACTTAAATTATTCTCTTGATATTCCGCATCCCAATACTGCTCGATATCCACCTGGCCGTCACGCCACATGAAATAGTGACCGGCCGGAAATTTGTAAACGCCTTTGAAAAAAGTTTCGTCTAAATCATTATATTGATTCATTAAATAAGGTTTGAGCGCCTTTTTGTTCAGCTGCTTTTTAAATTTAGGGTGCTTCATAAATGTTTTCAGTTCACTAGAAAACATAAACGTGCCATCATCTAAATAGGTATAATACAGTGGCTTAATGCCAAAGAAATCCCGCGCACCAAATAATTCTTTTTTCTTAGTGTCCCAAATGAAAAACGTAAACATACCACGGATCCGCTGCAAAACGTCTTTACCCCAGGCTTCATAACCATGGAGCAACACTTCAGTATCCGTCTGCGTTTTAAATTGGTAGCCTAAGTTATCTTCTAAATCTGCCCGTACGCTTTGATAATTGTAAATTTCACCGTTAAAAACAATTAACTTACTGCCGTCCGCATTATAAATAGGTTGTTTACCATTAGTTAAATCGATGATTGACAGCCGCCGGAAACCTAACGCCACATCGTCATCGACATACTTGCCTTTATCATTAGGGCCACGGTGCTTAATGACTTCAACCTGCTTATCCAACGTCAGGTTTTTATCATCAACGGTTAAGTCACCGCCAGCAAACCCGATAATTCCGCACATATCAATTCCTCTTTCATTTCATTGCTCTTTCAAACAGCACTGCACTGCCGCCGGTACACTAAGGTTGCTTAAACCGCCAGTACGCACGCATTATGCTATTTGCCGACTGTTTTCAAATTATGCCTTTCATTATAGCATTTACTGGCACGCTAATCAGCCATGTTGCAGAAAATTAATTTTTGTTTAATTCATGAAAATGGACAAAACCGCTGTTTTTCATTTACAATAACTAAATGTTACCAAACTGTAATGTTGTCAGCGTTGACACCATTTTCAGGAAATGCTAGTTTATATATATGTGGTAGTAGATATTTAACCATAATTTAATTATCTTTAATATTTTATAAATTTTAACCAATTCTTATCGCAATACAGGTTGGCTGGAAATTTGGGAGGACTTAGATTCATGTTAAAAGGCACAAATGAACAGAAGATTCATTACAAAATGTACAAGGCTGGAAAAACCTGGATTTTCACCGGGATTTCAGTCTTAACCCTTGGTTTGGGGCTATTCAGTACGCAAAATACCATCCACGCGGCAACAGACACTGAGGATGACCAAACAACAACAGATGCGGACAATACCACCGATTTAAATGGTAAAACCGCGACATTGAAATCCAGCAAGGATAAAGCACAAGACAACGACGACGCCAATTCTGCTGCTGATGACAGTGACAGCACAGAAGCAACTAGTGCTGAAAAAGCTTCCGCCGCTGCTAAAAGTGCGGCAGATAGCATTGCAACCGCTAAAAGCCAAGCTGCTTCTGCTGCAGCTAAATCCGCTGCTGCTAGTGACGCGGCCAAATCTGTTGCTACTGCTAAAAGCGCAGCCGCTAAAGATCTTTTAAATGGCAAGACGGCTTTAGAATCTGCTTTAACACAAGATGACACCGATACAGCCAGTGCTGCTACTGACACACAAGCAACTAGTCAAGCAGCACAAACAGATGATCAAACAGCAGCTGCAACCCAACAAGATGACGCAGCCAGTGCCGCAACTAGTGATGCAACCGACACCACCAGCCAGGCAACTAACGCACAAGCAGATCAGCAAGCTGAACAAGCCACTGATCAAAAGACTGAGGATGCGCAAGCCACTGCAGCTGATGACGCTGATACGACAACACAAGACCAAGCTCAAAAAGCTGATCGTACAGCTGAATCTGCGGATACTGATGCAACAACGCAAGCTGATGCCACTAACGAAAGTGATCAGACCAACACTGACCAAACTGATCAGACTCAGACAACTGAAAATGACGCTGCTAAAACTGACAATGACAGTAAGCAAGTCAAATCAGATGCTGAGCAAGCAACTGATGACACAACAGCTAATGACAGCAACGAAGCAACAGTTGAACAAGATGACACCGCTGATGCAGATGCTGAAACAACAACTGACGAAGACACCACAGCTGCAGATAAAACGTCAGATCAAGCTGATAAAACTGATCAAACAGTAAATGATGAAAAGCAAGCTGAAACTGCTGATAAAACTGCAGACAATGCTAAAACTGAAAGCACTGAAAAAGCAACTGACAAATCTGAATCAACTACTGCTAAAAAGGACAATACTGATACAACAGCTCAACAAGCTGCAACTCAGGCAGAATCCGAGCGGACAGTTAAAGACACAAATAAAAATGCTGCATTAAAAACTACTAAAACCGCAGCTAGCACCCAAGCAACAACGGCAAGCATTTCACAACAAATTTCGAAATTAACTGCCAGCTATCGCAACTTATCCGCATCAAACCGCGCATTTTTGGATAGCATTGCAGCAGGTGCCATTGCTGGCTGGAAGAAATACGGCATTTTACCTTCTTTGACTGCCGCACAAGCAATCGTCGAAAGTGGCTGGGGCAAATCCAGTCTTGCCGCTAATTACCATAACTTATTTGGGATCAAAGGTTCATACAACGGTCAGTCTGTTTCCCTACCAACTTCTGAATGGTATGGTTATTGGGCAACAGTTTATGACAAATTCCGAGTTTATCCAAATAACTCCGCTAGTGTTGAAGACCACGGTCGTTTCTTAATACAAAACTCACGTTACAGTAATTTAATTGGTGTCAAAGATGCAGCTACGGCAACTTATTTGATCCGCCAAGATGGTTACGCAACGGACCCGAACTACAGTAACACGCTAATGAGCATTATCAATAGTTATAACTTAACTAAATGGGACCAATTAGCCTTTAACGGCGCGACAGACATTACAACTGGTGGCGGCAGTTCCAGCAATAATAGCTCAAACAGCAATTCAAATGCCAGCACCTATACCGTTAAAAGCGGTGATACTCTCTCTGGCATCGCTAACCGGTTCTCAACCACGACCCAGTCTTTAGCTAGCAAAAATAATATTAGCAACCCGAACTTGATTTACGTGGGCCAAGTCTTGAACGTTTCAAAATCAAGCAGCTCATCTAATCATTCGAATTCTTCTAGCTCAGCGAAGTACTATACCGTTAGAAGTGGTGATACCTTATCCGGCATTGCTTCCAGTCATGGCACCACTACGCAAGCTTTAGCTAGCAAGAATAACATTAAAAATGCTAATTTGATCTATGTTGGTCAACGCTTAGTGATCAGCGACAGTAGCAGTTCTAGCAGCCATACCAGCAGCTCTAGTCGCTACTACACCGTCAAAAGTGGCGATACCCTTTCTGGCATTGCGTACAGTCACGGCACCACTACCCAAGCTTTAGCTAGCCGGAACAACATTAAAAATGCCAACACCATTTATGTTGGTCAAAAATTAAGCCTTTCTGGCCGTGCAGCAACAGGCTCAACGGTAACTCAATTGAGCAACGGTAAGAGCTACACCATTAAAAGCGGTGACAGCCTTTCTAGCATCGCTGCACAACATGGCATGACAGTACAGCAACTTGCACGTAAAAATGGTATTAGCAATCCTAATGTCATTTACGTCGGCCAAAAATTAAGCTTCTAAGCATCTCTAAATCATAAACTGTATTGCGAAAAAACACACTTTAGCAATTGCTAAGGTGTGTTTTTTACGTCTGATGAAAATAACGATCAGCATTGTCCTCTTTTCAATCAAATTAATCAGATTCAACTGATTTTCTGCAAAAAATTTCATGGCACCTTCACTAACCCTAATGAGTTGTGCTATAATGTTTGGGTAGTGATTTGGGTCCATAGCTCAGTTGGGAGAGCGCCTGCTTCGCATGCAGGAGGTCGACGGTTCAAGTCCGTTTGGATCCATAAATAAACTAACATCATCCGGTAAACGTTGTGATCACAACATTTACCGGATTTTTTCTTTTCCCTAAAACTCACATCCGCCCAAAACCAAAAAAGCTAGCTATCACACCTTCATGTGGCAGCTAGCTTTAATTATTGGGTCTAGAATTTTTGGTGTTGGAAAGTATTTCCATTCCAAAAGTACTAGGCC
>NZ_AYYI01000032.1 GCF_001436505.1 Loigolactobacillus rennini DSM 20253
GTAGCAGTCACACCCCTTCCTGAACCACGGTTTTCATAGAACTTTTGACGTTACCATTTTTAAAGCCACATTATTTTAACTTATCGTGTGGGTACCGATGGACCCGTTCGAGGCCAACAAAATTTTGTTGTCGTAAGGCTTCATAGATCACAATGGCCACAGAATTCGATAAATTCAGCGCCCGAACATTATCTGACATCGGCATCCGTAACGCTTTTTCCGGATTTGCGCGCATAAATTTTTCTGGCAATCCCGTCGTTTCCTTGCCAAATAGAAAATAATGATCAGTAGTAGTATCTGTATAATCAATATCACTATAGGTTTTTGTTGCAAATTTACTGATTAAATATAGATGCGCTTCTCGGGGTAACGACTGGATAAAAGCCGTTAAGCTTTCGTGATAAGTGATGTTCACTTTATTCCAGTAATCAAGGCCAGCCCGTTTCATATGTTTATCATCAGTTGAAAATCCCAATGGTTCAATCAAATGTAAATGAGCGTTAGTTGCCGCACAAGTACGCGCAATGTTACCAGTATTTGCTGGCATTAAGGGTTCATATAATGCAATGTGATTAGTCAATTTCGTTACTTCCTTAAAGTATAATCAAATTTATAAGCTCTATTATAACGATAACCCAAGCTGATTAGCAAACTTCACCGCATTATTTTTATTTAAATAGCACCGTAGATTAAACACCATTTAACGTTAATCAATGCCAAGTTTAGGTAGCAGCAATGACTCCCCACTTATTTTAAAAGAAACAGGCTGCTAAAAATAATTAATACAGCCAATAACACGACATTAATCACTGAAAATAGTTTTAAAAAACGGCCAGCTTGCGGATGCGGCGCCAATTTCAAATATTGCTTAAAGGCTAACAAATTGGCTAACGATGCGAGTAAAGTTCCTAGCCCACCGATATTCACCCCTAAATATAAAGGCATGACCTGAGAGGTAAATTGTGCTAATAGCATCACAGCAGGAACATTGCTAAGCACTTGGCTAACTAAAATGCCACTTAAAAAAACACCGCTTTTTGTCTGTGTTAACGGCGTTAAAATTTCTACTAAAAAAGGTAATCGACTCAAAATACCAGTCACAATAAAGAAACAGAAAAAAGTGGCTAATAGCCCGTAATCAACTTGATACAACTGTTGTCGATTTAATATTAACGCTGCTAAAATAACGGCAATCACACCCCAAATTGGCGCCAAAAAATTATTGACGACAACCAACACGATTATTGCCACCGGTACCAGTACCCACAACCATTGCCAACATGGCAACTGGATTTGATGCGGTTGATAATGTAATGGTGCTTTAGAGAAACAGCAACAGCTTAACCACAATAAACCACCGCTAGCTAATGCCAACGGCCAAGCCATCAGCAATAATTGCTGCAAACTCAATTGATAGTGATTGAATAAATAAAGATTTTGCGGGTTACCAAATGGCGTTACACTACTACCTAAATTAGCAGCAACACACAACAAACTGATTGCTAGTAGCAAATTAAAAGTTACTTTTTTATTAATTTTTAAAATTAACGGCACACAAGTCAAAATGACAACGTCATTAGTCAGTATCATCGCGCCAAAAAAGCTTAATGTCATTAGCCAACGCATTAACTGCCGTTGTGTCCGGCTGCGCATAACCAGCCTTTGCGCTAAATAATGGATAAACTGACCACTTTCAAAAAGTTTAAGTAAAAGCAACAAACTAAATAAATTTAACAAAACTGGCCAATTAACATCTGCTAAGTGCGGCGGCCCAACTAGCATTAATGGTAACGTAATGCCCAATGTGACCAATAAAATTTTATCTTGTTTAAGGTAATTGATCAGTCTCATCCACTGGCTCCCATTGATTTTTCGTTTAGTTTAGCGGAAGCTTAGCAGCAAAAACCAGAAATATGCATCCTAAAAAATGAACTTATTCCCACCTTCTGTCAAAAGTCGTGACAATCTGCTTAAAAATAGAGCAACTTACGTCAGTAAGCTGCCCTATTTTTACTATGACATCAAAACACATTCATTAACTGCACTTATTCTGCGTTCACTAACTTTTTAGCCAAATACAAGCCACCAATAATACCGGCTTGATCACCTAATCCAACAGGAACAATGTATTGATCAAGCGGTGGTAAACTAACGTAGTGATTCATTTTAGCTGTAAGCTGTTTCCGAATTAATGGGAAAAGCTGTTTTTGATGCATCACGCCACCACCAAAAATAATCCGCTCCGGTACAAACATTAACGTAATATTATGACACAATTGTGCTAAATAATCTGCCTCCAATTGCCATAACGGATTATCTGCCGGTATTTGAGCAGCTTTTTTATGGCACCGTTGCTCAATAGCTGGTCCAGATGCCAATCCTTCAGCACAACCTTGGTGGTACGGACAGCTACCAGAAAAATGATCTGATGGCTGTTGCTGCAACAAAACGTGCCCCACTTCTGTATGTGACAACCCATAGTAAAACTTCTTTGCCACAATAACACCTGCACCAATCCCTGTCCCTATGGTTAAATAAACGACATTGGACAATCCTTGGGCAGCGCCAGCTTGTAATTCACCGTACGCTGCAATATTGACATCAGTAGTCCAATAACACGGTACTTGTAACTGAGCCTTCAAAACACCTAAAAAATCAAAATTTTGCCAAGCTAATTTAGGTGTGTTCAAAATATGACCAAAATCCGCTTGCCCTGCTTTGACTCCAATTGGACCAAAAGAACCAATGCCAATTGCAGTTACCGGGTAACGCTTAAAAAATGCGATTACTTTTTGTAAAGTTTCAGCAGGCGTGGTCGTTGCAAACTTCACTGTATCCACAATGTTGATTTGTTCATCGCTGACAGCACAAACAAACTTTGTACCGCCTGCTTCTATGGCACCTAGCATCTAATAATCTCCCCCAATTAAATTACTCATTAATATCTAAGATTGTATATGAGCGTTTATTAAACAGATTACGGCTAGTTGAATATTCAATGTTTTCACCCGTATTTAACCACACAATCTGTTCAACTTCTAAGATAGGCTCATTATGTGCCGCTTGTAAATACTTAATGTCATTTTTAGTGGGTAATGCTGCATGAATTTTACGATAAGCACCGCCAAACTTTAAATGTAAGCTTTGGTGGATGTAGTCATAAATTGATTTTTTCAGAATAGCTTGCGATAGATTTGGCACTAAGGTAACTGGCATAAATGTATGCTCTAAAATGAAGGGAGACCCTTCTAAACGCCGTAAACGCAGAATCTCATAAACTGGTTCATTAGCATCCAAATGCAATTTTTCTTGAATGTCTGCAGTGGGAAAAGTGACATCAAATTGAATCACATCACTAGAAACCCGTTTAGCCCCTTGTTGCTTAGTTAAACCATTAAACGCATCTGCAGGTGAATCATTCGCTGCTTTTAAGGGAATATTGCCTAAAACATAAGTACCCAAACCTGAGCGTTTATAAATTAAACCTTCCCGGGCTAAACCATCCAGCGCTTTTTTCACCGTCATACGGCTAACCTTAAACTCTTTGGCCAATGCGTTTTGATCAGGAATCAAGGTTTTCGCCGGATAAACTTGTTTTATAATTCGCTGACGAATTTCATCTGCAACCAACTGATATTTTGCCTTGGGCAAGGAAATCATCTCACTTTAATTGTGTATTTATCGATCACGTTTTAATGTTTTCAGCCCGTAATCCAGATTATACCCCACCGTTAAAGTGAGTACTTAACTCAATCTGCCAGCAATTTTTCGGCTGCTTGTAAGACGTGTTCACCATTCATCATACCATAATCTTGCATGTTGATAATGGCTAATGGAATCCCAGCTTGATCCGTTTTTTTCTTTACGTCAGCCTCCATATAGCGGACTTGCGGTCCTAGCAATAATACATCTGGATGCGCAGTTGCTAGTTGATTGTCAATATCAGATGAAGCTGTGGCAAAAATTTTATAATCCTTACCTGCTTTTTCCGCTGCTTTTTGCATTTTAGTCACCAATAACGACGTAGACATTCCTGCTGAGCAAGCTAACATAATTGTTTTTTCAGCCATTTTAATTTCCCTCTTTCAGTTAAGCTTCACTAGTTTCTTGTGCTGCTTTTTCTTGTTCTTGGTTATATAAATATTGATCATATTTTTTTGCAAACGGAAAATATACCGCTGTTGAAATCAATAAAGTTACCGCTTGCCAAAGTGCCATCTTCCAGCCACCAATAAAGAAACCGGAAACAATTGCTGGCGTTGTCCAAGGTGCAGCAACACCATTTAGTGGTGGCACGATACCAAACGCAATCACTGCGTAAGTAGACAAAGCGACGATAACCGGCGTTAAGAAAAACGGTAATGCTAAGAATGGATTCATCACTAACGGCAGACCAAATAAGAACGGTTCATTGATATTAAAAATTGCAGGTACTAATTCAACTTTACCAATCGACTTAAATTGGACTGATTTTGCTGCAAACAACGTGAAAATAACTAAACCAATAGTAATACCAGAGCCCGTTAAATTAATAAAATTATTATAAAATTCATTGGTGACGATGTGTGCACCGTTAGCAAGGCTCAATTGACCAGCATGGTAAAGTGCAGCATTATCAGCAGTATTAGGAATTAAAAGTCCACTGGTAATAGCGCCCATAATTAATCCACCATGGACACCGAAGAACCAGAAAAAAGAAACTAAAAACGCAATAATCAATGCTCCACCTAATGAATCGGATAATCCTTGTAGCGGTGTTTGCAAAATTTTATAAATTAATTGCAACATATCAGTATTTAAGAAGAACTTAAAACCTGCATAAAGTAACATGGATGCTGTTAAAATCACACCAGCTGGGATCATCGCTGAAAACTGGTTAGCTACATTGGCCGGTACTTGTTCAGGCAAAGTGATTTTCCAGCCTGCCCGCATCATGGCAGAATAGGCCCAGCCAACAAGTAAGCCGATTAAAATGGCCGCAATCATACCCTGCCCACCTAACCAGGTAACGTTAATGACACCAGTTACCGGTGATGTGAGAAAATTTTGGATCGTGTCTGGCAGTTTATCGATATTGGCAGATAATCGAGTCCCTGTCATGACAACATTACCCGCGCTATTTGTAATTCCAGTACCCGCTTTTCCCATGGCAGCTACTAATGGATTATCAATCTGTAAAAATTGCAATAACATAAAAACAGATAAGGAAGTCAATCCTGCTGGTAAAGCTTCGTAATTTTCATTACGCACGTAAACATAAGCAATACCAACCGCTGCCCAAATCGCAATGAGTCCAAAAGTTGTCGTGTAAGCCTGCGTAAAAACGTCTGCCCAACCGGAAGCTTTAATCGCTGCTGCAACCGCTGGTATTGGTACATTTGATAAAATCAAAAAAACTGACCCGATAATAATAAAAGGTAATGCATAAACCATTCCGTCTTTTAAAGCAACTACTGCCTTAGTATTGACAAATTTCATAATCGGTGGCAACACTTTTTGATTAACCCACTGACTAAAAGTGCCTTTTTCCATTACAAGTCATCTCCGTTTTTTGCTAAAACTGATTGTAACCAATAAAAAGATTTTTTCGGAACCCGTTTTAAATCTTTAAGTTCCTGATTAGTTCGATTAACATAAACCACACCGTAACGCTTAGCCATATTTCCTTGAGAACTAGGGATATCAATCAGTCCCCAGCCTAAATAGCCCAGTATTTTAGCACCATCTTTAAACATGGCATCCTTTAGAGCCTGAATGTGCTGTTTAAGATAAGCAATACGCCGATCGTCTTGAATCAACGTTTGTCCATCCCAGTTTTCCCGTAGTCCAATCCCATTTTCAATTGGAAAAACTGGTAATTGATAACGATTATAAAGATCGGTTAGCGCATAGCGGAAACCTAAAGGATCAATCGACCAATTCCAAGCTGTCTGTTCTAAAAAGCGATTGGCTTCATTACCATAAACTAAATAATCATTTGGTGCTGTTCCTACTGGAATCTTATCGGCATTTAAAGTATCTGAGCGATAATAACTAAATGCCAAAAAGTCTGTTTTTATCTGGGCTAAAACCGCTTGATCTTCTGGTAAGATATCCGTCTGAATACCTTGTTGTTGAATATAATGCCAAACTTCCGGCGAATAACGCCCAGTTGTCAATAATTGATTTAAATTCTGATTCAAAAATTCATCCGCTTGACACGCATAAAAAACGTCATTAGGCTTAGCTGTTGCTGGGTAAGTTGGTGTGTAAGCCAGCATGCCGCCAATCTTTAAATTTGGATAGTTTTTGTGAATAAAACTGGAGACTCGCGCATGTGCCAACATGGTATGGTGAAAAATTGTGTAGATATCAGCTAAACTGCGATCGCCTTTTAAATAACCTGAGATGGTAAATGCTTGATTGGTAAAGTACAGATTATGCTCATTAAAAGTCAACCAATAAGGTACCCGGTCAGCAAAATGAGTGATCATCTTCTCTGCAAAGCGAACAAACGCATCCACTGTCCGGCGCGACATAAAACCGTTTTCTTTTTTGGCCAAAGCTAACGGCATATCAAAATGATAAAGACAAACCATCGGTGTAATGCCACGTTGCAGCATTGCATTGATCAGCCGATCATAAAAAGCAATTCCTTCAGAATTAAAAGCACCGTCTCCTTCTGGATTTACCCGGGACCAAGAGATTTGGATCCGGTACATATTCATGTGCAACTGCTGCATTAAATCTAAATCTTCTTCATAGCGATGATAATCATCAATTGCATCTTGCCAAATACTAGATTCACCTGGTTTTTGGGCGACATCATACACGGAACGTCCCTTGCCATCTAGGTTCCAGGCACCTTCTGTCTGCATGCTTGAAACTGAATTCCCCCAAAAGAAATCTTGCGGCATTTTTCGTTGAATAGACATGACAAACCTCCACAATGTAATTTAAGAAAGCGCAATCTCATTTACAAAATAAGTATAGTCTTTTACATATAAAACATCAATACTTTTATCAAAAATTGCATTCTTTATTCAAAAAGGTAGTCGTAAAAAAACGCTGTTGTAAGCTAATTGCTTACAACAGCGTTTCTAACAATCACATCAAGATTAAAAGTCAATTTCAGCTGCATCTGGTACCAATACAATCTTTTCTTTTACACCCCCAGCAGCTAAGCGCCGGTGAGCTGTTGCTGCATATGGGAATGCATTAATCGCTAATTTATCTTCTAACAAGAGACCTTGCGAAAACGCATAATTTACAATTTTAGCAGCTTGTTGTAATTGTGGTAACGTTGCATGACTAATTACAAAACCCAAAATTTTTTTATCGTTAATGTAAAAATCACTGACTTTAAAAGTTGCCTGATCTGTTGCAGGAGCTGTGATCAACGCAAGTCGTCCCTGCTGCTTAAGACAGGCTAAATTGGCCTGTAATGGCACTTTACCTGAAGTATCAACAATTTGATCCACTTGGCCATCAGCAGGTACATAAGGTTGGTGGTAATCGTGTAACGTTGTTGCCCCCAATGCTTCTAATGAAGCAAAATCAGCAGGATCGGCAGTGGCGGTCACTTGTACGCCCATTAAAGCCGCCAATTGCACTAATTTACGGCCAACATGACCGGCTCCCCCTTCAACTAGAAGCTGGTCGCCAGAACTAGCATTTAAAACATCTGTCAATAAAATTGCGGCTGTCGCAGCCGAATGCACAGCAGCCACTACTTTTAGTGGGTGACAGCCTGCCGGAATTTTAAATAACCTAGGTTCCGGGATTGCAGCATATTCACTAGTTACACCTTGACGCCCTGCATAACCCATACTGTTAGTCCAGACCAAATCACCCACTTGAAAGTTGCTGACTGCTGGGCCACATTGGATCACAGTGCCAACGGCGTCACGTCCGATAATAAATGGGTAAGTTAATTTAGTCTGAAAGCCACCTGAACGAACGAAACGGTCAACATGATTGACAGCTACTCCTTTAATTTTCACTAAAACATCATGGGAAGCAACGTAAGGTAATGGTAATTGACCGATTTGAATAACATCAGGCGCACCGGTTTGTTTAATATAAGCAGCTTGCATTTCAATTCTCCTTATTAAAAGTCATTATCCGTTAATTACAGTTTAACCTGTTCCTGCCTGCAGTGCGAGTCAAAAAAGTTAAATTTAAAACGATTTAGTATATACTAAAGATAGTTGTGTAGTTTAGTAGAAAGGAAGTTTTTTTGATGGCAGATTTAGAAGACATTTTGCGGCAGCGGCATACAGTGCGCGAATTTATTCCGCAACAATCAATTCCTAAAGAAGAATTAGACGACATGATTACTTTAGCTTCACTTGCTCCTAGTGCATTAAATAAACAACCATTGCGTTATTTAACCATTGACACACCGGCTGCCCGACAACAATTATTGCAACTAGCAGATTTCAACCAAACTCAGATTAAAACAGCAAGCAGTTTAGTGTTAATTGCAGCTGATTTAGTTAACAATGATGCGCCAGCATTTACAGCTGGTAACGCACCAGAAAAGGTTGCGCCAACAACGCTGACTAACTTAGCACTAGATGCTGGTTTAGCAGGTATGCAATTGATGTTAGTAGCACAAAACCGGGGTTACGTGACTAATGTCATGACTGGATTTGATCATGAACATATTTTAAGTGCCTTAAAACTCGATCAGAAACGCTACCACCCATTTTTGTTGATTGCCATTGGTAAAAGTCATGATAAAGGACAAGCTGTTGAACACAAATCGCTAAACAAAATTTTATTGCACCGTTAATTTTGTCAGCTTAATAAGTCATTACACAAAAATAGCGAACAAATCGCTTGGTACAGCGCTGAAACTAAAGGATCAACTTTTTGACATGATGCTTTAGTTCAGCAGTGCACTGAGTGTTTGTCCGCTATTTTAGTCTTTATTTACATTTTATGATGTAATCGTAAGGTGATCAGCATCGCACCAATTAAAATCACTGATAACCCAATCACCAATAACCATGCCAGTGGTTGTTTAGCTAATGGCAAGTGCATGTTCATACCATAAAAACCAGTGATAATAGTAGGTACCGCCATTGATAATGACCAGATGGTTAAAACCTTCATGGTATCGTTTAAATTATTATTAATGATACTGTCAAAAGTAGCTGATATGCGATCAACCACCCTGTTTTCAATCACAATCATCCGTTGAACCTGCCGTGCTTCAATAATCACGTCTTCCAAGCGTTCCTGTTTCTCCCGATTACTGGCTTCACCAAAATGTGTTGCCGGCAAATGTTGCAACAGATCTAAATTGGATTGGCCCGCACTAGAAAAAAAGGTGAGTGTTTGTTGCAAATAAGACAGCGCGACTAAATCACGATTCTTAGCCTGTTGATTTAAGAATTTGTCTAACTGATTGCGCTTTTTAGTAATTGCTTTAACTAAAGGAATATAACTGTCCATCATCGCAAATAACACGTGCAAAATAAATTGATCAATCGTTTTGACACCAGCTTGTTGTGCTTGTGCAAAAAGGCCTTCAACTTGGGATAAGCCACTTTCATTAAAAGTGAATAACATCCCTTGATGGCGGAGAAAACTAACTGGTGTTGTCATGTATTGCAGATGTGCTTGATCAATTAGATTAGGGACATGAATAATTAACAGTTCATCTTTTGATTTATCGTCATAAACGTAATTTGGTCCTTCATCTTGATCTGTCACATAAGTTAATAAATCTGCCGGTAAACCATAATTTTGCCGTAGTGTTTGGTACTCCTCCGTTGTCAAAGCTTGCGTTTTAACCCATTTATTCTTTGAAATATAGCTTACTCTATCGATCATGCCCATCCCGCCTTAAATTACATCATCAATCTAAATTTAATTTAGTTTCAGCAGGTTGCGTCTGTGCCAGAATTTTGCCATGACGAATATTATACAGTACCTCAACGTGCTGGTTCAAAGCATGATAAAAATCTGGCGCATTTAACAAAATACAATCTGCCGGTTTGCCTACGGTTATACCATACTGATCACTAATATGCAGTGTTTTTGCGCCATTATAGGTCACATAATTAAATGCGTGTTGAATTTGCTGGTAACCCATTAAATGGGCAATGTAAACACCCATCGTCACTGCATCCAGCATATTACCATCACCTAACGGGTTCCAAGGATCCTGTACATCATCTTCGCCAAATGAAACGTTCAGTCCAGCTGCCGTCAACTCCTTGATTCGGGTCACACCACGCCGCTTTGGATAAGTATCAAATCTGCCACCCAAATGGACATTCACTAAGGGATTGGCCACAAAATTAATCTGGCTTTGTTTCAGCAGATTAAATAGTTTGTAAGTATAGGCATCATTATAAGACCCCATCGCGGTGGTATGACTGGCAGTCACGCGGTCGTTTAGGCCTCGAAAATATGCCTCCGCTGCTAAAACCTCCAAATTACGTGCTGCGGGGTCATCAATTTCGTCACAGTGAACATCAACCAGACGTTGGTACTTATCCGCCAATGCCATCAAAAAATGAATACTATTCCAACCGTATTCTGTTGTAAATTCATAATGGGGAATGCCACCGACAACATCTAAGCCTTCTTTAATCGCTTGGGTCATTAATTCTTTACCCTTAGGCGAACTTAAAATGCCGTCTTGTGGAAAAGCAACTAATTGTAAATCAATCACATCTGCTAGCTCGTGCTTTAATTCCAGCAACGCTTCAACACCAGTTAAATGCGGATCAGTCACATCAACGTGACTACGAACATGCTGAATGCCATGTCCAATCATATTTTTAATCGTTTGCCGTGCCCGCTGTTTGATGTCAGCTTTAGTTAAGCTTTGCTTCCGTGTATGCCAAATCCGAATACCATCAAATAATGTCCCTGATTGATTCCATTCAGGCTGACCCGCCGTCAACGTCGCATCTAAATGAACATGGGAATCAATAAATGGCGGCAGCAACAATTTTTGTTTTCCGTCAATTACTTTTTCTCCCGGTTGTGCAGTTAGATTCGGCGCAATCGCTTTAAATTTACCAGCTTGAATTTGAACGGACACTAACTCCGCCTGATTATCCACATGGACATTTTTAATTAACACTGTGAAATCCCCTTCCATTATTAACAATAGCTGTGACGAAAATGATTCTAACCAATATCGTATAACCTGAAGAATCTTTTGTCCACTTAACTTATTATCCAAAATTGAATTTAAGCTAACCATAAACAAATTTACTGCAGTTTCCTTGGAACTATGCTAAGTTTATTCTAGAAACTGACTTTAAAGAAAAGAGCGTTATTATGTGTACAAGTATCCTGCAAATTGCAAAAGATGGTAGCCATGTTTTAGCGCGTACCATGGACTGGCCCACATTAGAAAATACACCTTTATTTGTACCACGCCACTATGACTGGGAATCTGCCTACGATCACCGGCACTATCAAAATCCTTACGCTTTAATTGGTGGTGGTAGCATGAAAAAGGGGCGCATCGATGTTGCAGACGGCGTTAATGAATACGGACTTTGTGCACAAAAATTAACTTTCACCAATGGCTCAAAGTTAGTCGAAAATCGCCACAGTAATAAGATCCAATTGGCACCTTATGAATTTGTTTTCTGGTTACTAGGTCATTTTAAATCCATCGCGGATGTTGCGGCGCATTTATCAGAAATCGAACTTATGTCTGAAAAGTACAGTGATAGTCAGTATGGCGCTGAAAGCGAATTGCACTTTGCTTTAATTGATCCCACTGGTCGTACTGTTGTTGTCGAACCCACCCAAAATCCGATGCGCCTAATTGACAATCCATTAGGCGTCGTCACCAACAGTCCCAACTTTGAACGCCAATTACAAAAGTTAACGAAATATGTTGATTTCACACCTGAATTTGAAGCCGGCAAAGTCCCCTTAAATACGGCTAAAGTCACCACTGGCAATCCAGCAGGGAAAATTATTCCCCCTGGGTCATATTCCCCAGGTGCAAGATTTATCCGTGCGGCCTATCTTAAAGAGCGCGCTGATCTACCTGCTGATGAAGCAGCCGCAATTGTCTCTAGCTGGCACCTTTTAAATAGTGTCACCGTTCCCCGCAGCTTAAAGCATCAGCCTACTTTCTCTGTTTACCGTGCAGCAACCACAGCGGATAGCAGAAGCTATTACTACCAACCTTATCACCGCGCTGACATTACTAAACTGCAACTCACTGCTGACATGCTGACTTGGACACAACCTAAGATTTACGCGGTTAGCGATGAATTACAATTTAACCAGTTGAATTAAACACCTGTTACTAGCTTTTATACTTTTTTCATGTATTTAAAAAGCGGCGAAATAGTTAAAACTATTCCGCCGCTTAATTAATTAAGTCATTTAGTATTACCGACTACGACACTTTTACAGTAGGTAGTCAATAAACCAAACAAATTAACGTTTTGAGAACTGCGCTGCTTTACGCGCTTTTTTAAGACCGTATTTCTTACGTTCTTTCATCCGTGGGTCACGTGTTAATAAACCAGCACGCTTAAGTGGGCCACGAAAATCAGGATCAACGTTTAACAACGCACGTGCAATACCATGACGGATTGCACCGGCTTGGCCAGAAAAGCCACCGCCATTAACGTTAACGTAAACATCATAACTACCGTTTGTGTCAGTTACGCCAAATGGTTGGATCATCATTTCACGTAAATTAGCAAATGGTGTGTAATCTGCTTGGTCACGCCCGTTAATCGTTACTTTACCTGTACCAGGAACTAAACGTACACGCGCAACTGAATCTTTCCGGCGACCAGTACCGATATATTGAACTGCTTCTGCCAATTTATTTCCCTCCTTAAATTAACTTTGTAATGTCCAAGTTTTCTGGTTTTTGGGCAGCATTTTTGTGTTCTGGGCCTGCATAAACATGTAATTTCATGAATTGATCATGGCCTAGCGAGTTTTTCGGTAACATTCCCTTAATCGAAAGTTTTAATAACCGAACTGGGTTCTTTTCCCGTAATTCGCCAGCAGAAATCTGCTTCAAACCACCTGGATGAAGGGTATGATGATAATAAATCTTTCTATCCGCTTTACGACCAGTCAACCGAACCTTGCCCGCATTAACAATAATGACATAATCACCAGTATCAACGTTAGGGGTGAAGGTTGGTTTATTTTTACCACGTAAAATAGCGGCAACAGCTGCAGATAAACGGCCTAGTGCAATATCAGTTGCATCAACGACATACCATTTATGCTCTACTTCACCTGGTTTTGCTAAATATGTTGAACGCACGTGTATTTCCTCCAATTTCTGTGTCTGTTTAAACACCAAGTAAGTTTCCGGGGCTTATCGTGGGGTAAACAGTACCAGCTATCATCATACCTATTTTTAGGTTAGCTGTCAATCACTTTTGCTGGATTTATCAGCGGGTCCATCCCCGTAATAAACCTTTTGTAAATACAAACCGCTTGCCGGTGCCGTATAGCGTGCTTGCGTTCGATCACGTACTTGATATAGCCTTAAAATATCGTGTTGGGGACGGCGTCCATTACCAATTTCTAAAACCACGCCCATCATGATCCGTACCATGTTATACAAAAAACCATCGCCGTAAAATTGGAAAACCAATTCGTGGTTAGCCGCTTCGGAGACCGAAGCGGTAAAGATAGTCCGTACCTTGTTAGTAATACTACCACCTGAGGCCGCAAAACTACTAAAATCATGTTGACCAATAAAATCAGGTAGGGCTAGCTTTATTCGAGCCAAGTCTAAGCCGTACCGCCAATGACCAGTATAAAAGCGTCGGAAAGGGTCTGTATAACGCCCTTGACTAACACGGTACAAATATTGTTTACCTGTGGTGTCATAGCGGGCATGAAAATTTGGTGGTGCAATTTGACAATCTGTCACTAAAACATCTAAAGGTAACAAACTATTTAACGCCTTTAACATTGCCGCTGCTGGTAACGAAAAGGGAAAATCAAAATGAATGACTTGTCCCAACGCATGAACGCCAGAATCTGTACGTCCTGAACCATTCACCGGAATCCGCTGCTTAGATTTTGCAATTGTTTTAATGGCTTTTTCTACCACACCTTGAACGGTCCGTTGTTGTCGCTGGACTTGAAAGCCAGCAAATTTAGTACCATCATACGCTAACGTTGCTTTATATCTTACCACTTTCACTGCTCCCTATTTCGTACTTAAGATTTAATCAGTTAAGCACGTAACCATATCAATATGCCGGTTAAAGCAATAAACGCTAATACCACAAATGTATCGCGATAATGCCAAGTTAAAATCCGATATTTGCTCCTACCTTCACCACCTTGATACCCGCGCGCCTCCATCGCAATCGCTAAATCCTCTGCACGGTTAAAGGAACTGACAAACAGTGGAATCAATAATGGCACCACGGCACGCATTTGTTGAAATAAATTACCTTCACCAAAATCAACGCCCCTAGCTCGCTGCGCGTTCATAATTTTTTCTGTTTCATCCATCAGCGTCGGCACAAATCGCAAGGCAATGGACAACATCAATGCCACTTCATAGACTGGAAAACGAACGACCCGTAACGGTTTTAAAATGGCTTCAATCGCATCTGCTAACGATAAAGGCGGCGTAGTCAGTGTCAGTAAGGTGGACATGAAAATAATTAGAACAAACCGCATAAAAATGTAAACACCATTAACTAAGCCATATTGTGAAAGCACAATGGGCCCCCACGACCAAAAAACCTTACCACCACGTGTAAAGAAAACTTGAAGTAATACAGTAAATAAAATTAACCAAATTAATGGGCGCACACCACGGATAAAGAAACCCATTTTAATGCTAGACAAGTACACGGCTAAAAGTGTAAACAAAAATAAACATAAGTAAGTGGACCAATTATTGGCTAAAAAGATAATCCCAATGTAATAAAAACTCATTAACAATTTATTTCGGGGATCAAGATGGTGAACGAACGACTCACCGGGAATGAAGCGCCCAAAAAGTAATTTATTCATCATGTGTGCGTGCCACCATCCCTTGTGGTAATTGTGGTAAAAGCGCCTGTGCTAATTCTGTTTCTGTTAACGGCAATTGCGCAAATTTAAAACCATGTTTTTGCAGACGCAATGCAAATGCAGTGGTTTCAGGCACCCCTAACTGTTGCTTTTGCAGCCAAGCAACATCTTGAAAAACAACACTAGGCTTCCCGACTTTAGCAATTGTGCCATTTTCCATCACGACCACACAATCCGCATAATTCGCAACATCTTCCATATGATGCGTAATCAAAACTACCGTTAAATGTTGCTGCTGGTGTAATTTAGCCACCATTCCCATAATCTCTCGCCGGCCAGCAGGATCAAGACCTGCAGTTGGCTCATCGAGAATTAAAACCTCAGGCTCCATTGCTAGAACCCCGGCGATTGCCACCCGACGCATCTGGCCACCAGAAAGATCAAACGGCGACCGTTGTGCTAAATTCTGTGGCAAACCAACTAAATCCAGCATGGCTAAAGCTGTCTGCTGCGCATCAGCCGCACTAACACCAAAATTCATCGGACCAAACGCAATGTCTTTTACCACAGTTTCCTCAAACAATTGATTTTCTGGAAACTGAAACACCATCCCAACTTTTCGGCGTAACGGTTTTAAATTCTTATTACTGGTTTCAGGAGTAATCACTCGCTGACCAATTTTAACTTGACCACTAGTTGGCTTTAATAAGGCATTTAAATGCTGCACGAGTGTTGATTTGCCGCTGCCAGTATGGCCGATAATTGCTGTAAAACTGTGACTTTTAATTGTTAAATTAATATCATGTAGCGCTTGACTTTCAAACGGCGTATCTGCTTGATAAGTATAAGCTACATTTTGGAATGTAATGTCCATAACCAATCCACTAGCTCCTTTTCGGTAAAATATTGCTGTGGAACTGTGACTCCCTGACGACGTAAAGCAGCTGTTAACCGTTGTGCATAAGGAACATCTAAGCCCATTTCAATTAGCCGTTCGCCATATTGAAAAATATGCGCTGGCCGTCCAGATTCCTTAATCTCGCCATCATCTAACACAATGATCCGGTTAGCACTGGCTGCTTCATCAATATCATGAGTAATGGAAAGTACCGTCAAATTTTCTTGGTCTTTTAGCTGTCTTACCGTTTGTAAAACTTCAATCCGACCATTCGGATCCAGCATACTAGTCGATTCATCTAAAATGATAATCTGTGGTTGCAGCGCAATGATGCCAGCAATCGCTACCCGTTGTTTTTGCCCACCGGATAAACGTGCTGGTTCACGCTGTGCAAATTTCGTCATCCGTACCCGGTCTAATGCTTTATGGACACGCACCTGCATTTCAGCCCTTGGTAGCCCAATATTTTCTAATCCAAACGCCACATCATCTTCTACTGTTGCCCCAACAAATTGGTTATCTGGATTTTGGAACACCATGCCAATTTTGCTGCGAATATCCCAGACATGATCTTCAGTCAGTGTAATGCCAGCAACTCGTATGGTGCCGCTGTCTTTATCCAAAGGAAGCAAACCATCAATTGCTTTGGCGAGGGTGGATTTACCGCTACCGTTATGGCCGATAATCGCTACCCATTCACCTTGTTCAATCGCTAAGTTAACATCACTTAAAGCTGGACGACCTTCAGTTTGGGGATAACGGAAATTTAAATGTTCAACTTCAATTATTTTTGTCAACGCAGTCACCTTAACGTCCTCATTACTTTTATCAGTGCTTCCATAATATCATATTCAGCTACCAGCGTATATTTTTTTCAAATGATTCATCATTGCTCCGGTAAAATGATTAAAAAAATCCAAAAAAAAATCACATTCCAAAATGTGATCGAATTTAACATTCGCCAACCGTCGAGCTAGACTTGGAAAAACAACTAACCAACATCGTAACACTCTGGTCCTACATTTTAGAAGTGATCCGTTTTAAATCCTAGTTACTAAATGCCGCAACTAATCAACCAATTTTAAGATGACCATTGCTGCACCATCACCACGCCGTGGCATTGTCTTATAGATACGTGTGTAACCACCTTGGCGTTCTTTATAACGCGGTGCAATATCGCTGAATAATTTTTGCAAAGCCGTCTGTACAACAACTTTTTCGTCTTCTTCACGAACATCAGCGACCTCATCCCGGATAAAGCGTGCTGCTTGCCGCCGAGCAGATAATGTTCCTTTTTTACCCAAAGTGATCATTTTATCAGCTGTTGAGCGGATTTCCTTAGCACGGGCTTCCGTTGTCGTAATCGATTCATTCATGATTAAATCAGTTGTTAAATCGCGTAATAATGCTTTACGTTGTGAGCTTGTACGCCCCAGTTTACGGTAACTCATTAACGTGTTCCCTCCTTTGATGAATTATATTGACTAATCTTCTTCTCGTAGTGAAAGGCCTAAATCAGCTAATTTAGCCTTAACCTCTTCTAGAGATTTACGACCGAGATTACGAACTTTCATCATGTCCGCCTCAGTCTTATTAGTCAGTTCTTGAACTGTATTAATACCAGCTCGTTTTAGACAGTTGTATGAACGAACGGATAAGTCAAGTTCTTCAATTGTCATCTCAAGCATTTTTTCTTTGTGAGTTTCTTCTTTTTCAACCATGATTTCAGCATTCTTTGCTTCATCAGTCAGGTTAACAAAGATTTCTAAATGCTCCGTTAAAATTTTAGCGGCTAAACTAATCGCTTCTCGTGGATTAATTGAACCATCCGTCCAAACATCCAAGGTTAATTTATCAAAGTCATTACGGTGACCAACACGAGTACTTTCAACTTGATAATTAACACGACTGATTGGGGTATAAATCGAATCGATTGGTAAAACGCCGATCGGCATATCATCCACTTTATTTTCGTTGGCAGCAACGTAACCACGACCCTTATTCGCAGTCATGCGAACGTGGAAATGGCCGCCCTCGGCAATCGTGCAAATATACAGATCGGGATTTAAGATCTCAACGTCCCCGTCAGCTTCAATATCGCCAGCAGTAACCGTTGCTGGTCCTTTAACGTCGATTTCTAGTGTTTTATCCTCGTCAGAGTTTATTTTTAAAGCAATTTTCTTGATGTTTAAAATAATCCGCGTAACGTCTTCCGTTACCCCATCAATAGACGAAAATTCATGTAAAACACCATCGATTTGAATACTCGTCACGGCTGCACCTGGTAATGAAGCCAGTAGAATTCGCCGCAATGAATTACCTAAAGTCGTCCCATAACCACGCTCTAACGGTTCAACGACAAACTTACCGTAGTTTGTGCTCTCATCAACTTTGGCAATATTTGGTTTTTCAAATTCGATCATTTAGTTTCTTACCCCTTTCAAAACGAGAAGTGCCTTTGATGTTGTACGTTCCAGTTTTAAGCTCAAAATGAAGCGTACTCACTAAACACGACGGCGCTTCGGGGGACGAGATCCATTATGAGGAACTGGTGTTACATCACGAATTGCAGTAATTTCCAACCCAGTTGCTTGCAATGAACGAATAGCTGCTTCACGACCTGAACCAGGACCTTTAACTGCAACTTCAACAGTCTTCATGCCATACTCCATTGAAGTTTTAGCAGCAGTTTCAGCTGCCATTTGTGCAGCAAACGGTGTAGATTTACGACTACCTTTAAAACCTAAAGCACCTGCAGAAGACCATGCTACCGCATTACCTTGCGGATCAGTGATCATAACCAAGGTGTTATTAAAAGTAGAATGAATGTGAGCCACGCCAGATTCAATATTCTTTTTGATCCGACGACGGCGCGTTGTTTTTCTCTTTGCCATTAATGCCATACCTCCCTTAACTTGTTATTTCTTTCTTCCGGCAATCGAAACTTTTTTGCCTTTACGTGTCCGCGCATTGTTTTTAGTGTGCTGGCCACGAACTGGTAATCCCCGGCGATGCCGCATACCACGGTATGAGCCGATTTCTTGAAGCCGTTTGATGTTCATATTTCTTTCACGGCGCAAATCACCTTCAACAGGGAATTTGTCTAATTCTGCACGAATTTTATCTTCTTGGTCTGGTGTTAAATCTTCAACACGGACATCTTCAGAAACACCGGCAGCAGCTAAAACTTTTTTAGCAGTCGTGTTCCCGACACCATAAATATAAGTTAAACCGATGACAATCCGCTTGCCACGGGGTAAATCAATACCTGCTAAACGAGCCATTCAATGACACCTCCATTAATTTGAATTATTATCCTTGGCGTTGTTTATGCTTTGGATTTGCGGAACAAATTACCATAACCCGGCCTTTACGCTTGATAATCCGGCAATGTTCGCACATCTTTTTTACTGATGGTCTTACTTTCATGAAAAAACCTCCTAATAAAAGGCTAAACTTCCGGTCCTATACAAAATGCTATTTAAAGCGATAGGTAATGCGGCCGCGTGTTAAATCATATGGTGATAATTCAACAGTAACCCGATCACCCGGCAGAATCCGAATATAGTGCATTCTGATTTTACCAGAAACAGTCGCGAGAATCGTTGCCTCATTTTCAAGCTTTACCTTAAACATTGCGTTTGGCAATGTATCGATAACCTTCCCCTCGACTTCAATGACATCATCTTTCGCCACGCAGAAGTACCTCCTTAATTGATAACAGCTGATTCGGTCACCCGATCAACCTGTGTCTAACAACCAAAACTAAACGTCACTTTACTCAACCGATCACACATAAAAATGGTGAGAGCACTCAGCACTCACCTTTTCGAGTTTCAACCCGCAAATTATAACATAATTTGATTGGTTTGAAAAGATAACTGTGCTAATTATAGCAAACCGGCATTAATCCAGCAAATTAACGTGGCTTAACGTTTCGCTAATGGCACTAAAATTTTCTGGATATTTTGGAAAACATCCTGAATTTCAGCGTTGCCATCAACATTGAACAGTAAATGCCGCTGCTTATAAAAATCAAGTAACGGTGCATTCATTTTTTCATTAACCGCCAAACGATTCTTCACCGTTGCTGGTTTGTCATCTTCACGTTGGTAAAATTCATGGCCACCACAACGGTCACAAGTTCCCGCTACCTTAGGTGGATTATAAAGCTTGTGGTAGGTCGCACCACAATTTTTACAAATAAAGCGACCAGTTAACCGCGCCATCAAAGAAGCCGGATCAACTTGAATGTTAATCACACCGTCTAATGGTTTATCTAATTCAGCTGTTATTTTTTCTAAGGCTTCCGCTTGCGCTAAATTACGCGGAAAACCGTCCAATAAATAACCAACTTCTGTATCAGACTGAGCCAATCGCTCTTTCACGATACCGTTAGTGATTTCATCAGGGACTAAATTGCCTTTGTCCGTATAAGCTTTAGCTTTAACACCTAATTCTGTTTTTGCCTGTATTGCTGCCCGAAACATATCGCCGGTTGAGATGTGTGGAATTTTATAAGTATCAACGATTTGTTCAGCTTGGGTCCCTTTACCTGCACCAGGTAGACCCATTAAAATCAAATTCATTAATAGCTCGCTCCTTTTCCTAATAAGACAAAGCGTCTAATTGATAAGAAACGTGCCAAAGCCTGCACTTTAACACGTTCCTAGCGGATAAAACCAACATAATGGCGTTTCATCATCAATCCTTCGATCTGCCGTGCCGCTTCTAGCGCAACACCGACAACGATCAGCAAACTAGTACCACCTAGCCCGATTGACTCTGGTAGACTCCAAATGTTTTGTGCCAAAATCGGTAATAATGCAACTAGCCCTAAGAAGACTGAACCAACCGTTGACAAACGCATCAACGTTCCAGAAATATATTTCTGAGTCTCCTTACCAGGCCAAACACTCGGAATATAACTACCTTGTTTCTGCAGATTTTCGGCAACTTTTTCAGGATTTACCTGGACAAACGCATAAAAGAAGGTGAAAACAATGATCAATAAAGTATATAAAACCGATCCAGGAATGGTGGTCATACTAAATAATTGTGACATCACTTTAAACCATTGATCTTCCGAATGTGTGTTATTGAAGTACTGCAAAATCGTTCCGGGGGTTGCAATAAATGAACTTGCAAAGATAACCGGAATCACGCCTGCAACGTTGACTTTTAATGGTAAGTAACTATTGTCACCAGCATCTGTCACGCGCCGTGTATAGCGAATTGGGATCCGCCGTTCTGCTTGTTGTACGTAGGTAACACCAACAACAACCAGAAAAACAGCAATAACCAACAAAACAGCATATAAAACATACTGCCAAAATTGGCTTTGACTAGGATTAGTCATAAACCATTGTTGGTAAACTTGTGTGACACCTTCGGGCAACCGGGCGATAATCCCAGCAAAGATGATCATCGAAATCCCATTACCAATTCCTTTATCAGTAATCTGTTCCCCTAACCAAGTTACCAGCATTGTGCCCCCAGTTAAAATAATCCCGATCATGACAAAAGTCTGCCAATTCGGATTTTTGACTAAGCCTAAGCCGCTTAAAGCATTAAAGCCAGCCGTAATCCCAATCGATTGCAGAAAAGCTAATACAATTGTTAAATAACGTGTAACCTGATTTAATTTACGTCGACCAACTTCCCCTTGTTTGCTCCACTCGACAAATTTGGGCACAATATCCATCTGTAAAAGTTGGATGACAATTTGCGCAGTGATATACGGCGAAACCCCCATTGCAAAAATAGAGTAATTCGTCAAACCGCCACCACCGAACATATTCAACATGCTAACTAATCCGGAAGAAGCAATCGATGTCAATGCTTTCGCGTCAACACCGGGAACGGTAATAAAAGTTCCTAATCGGAAAATTAACAAAACACCTAGCGTAAAGAAGATTCGATTTCGAATATCCTTTACATGCCAAGCATTTTTGATGGTCGACAGCATTAAATCACCTCAATTTTACCGCCAGCAGCTTCAACAGCTTTTTTAGCAGCAGCAGAGGCTTTGCTAACTTTAACTGTTACTTTTTTGGTGATTTCACCGTTTGCTAATAATTTAACCGCAGCTTTATCACTTTTGATTAAACCAGATTTAGCTAATGTTGTCGGTGTAATTTCTGCACCATCTTTAAAACTATTCAAGTCATTCAAACTGACAATAGCATATTCCTTGCGGTTAATGTTGGTAAAACCGCGTTTTGGCATCCGCCGGAATAATGGCATCTGGCCACCTTCAAAGCCTAAACGCACTTTACCCCGCGCTTTTTGACCTTTTTGGCCACGACCAGCTGTCTTACCGTTGCCTGCGGAAGTTCCACGGCCCACACGGCTGCGATTACGACGTGCGCCTTCGCTAGCTTTTAATTCGTGTAATTTCATTAAGTTTGGCACCTCCTTAATTAATACTAGTTATTTAACTTCTTCAACGTTGACCAAATAACCAATTTTAAATAAATTGCCCCGGGTTGCATCATTATCTGGCAAAGTAACTGTACTATTGACTTTAGTCAGTCCCATTGACTTAATAATAGCCCGGTGATTGGGATTACGGTGCAACGCACTGCGTTTTAACGTAATTTTTAATTGTGACATGACTTTCGCCCTCCTAGTTTTCTAATTGATCGACTGGAATACCGCGAAGTTCAGCCACTTTTGAAGCTGGATGCAAAGCTTTTAAGCCTTCAATTGTCGCACGAACTACGTTGATTGGCGTATGTGAGCCTAAAAACTTGCTGGTAACATCTTGAACACCAGCCAAATCCATCATGGCACGAACGGCACCACCAGCGGCAACACCAGAACCAGCAATAGCAGGTTTTAGCATGACGCGACCACCGCCAAACCGGCCGATAACTTCATGCGGAATTGTTGTTCCAACAATCGGTACTTCGATTAAGTTCTTTTTAGCATCTTCAACAGCTTTACGGATTGATTCTGGAACTTCTTGGGCTTTACCAGTACCAAAGCCAACATGTCCATTATGATCGCCAACAATCACGATTGCTGCAAAACGTAAGCGCCGGCCACCTTTTACAACCTTTGTAACTCGGTTAATGGCAACAACGTTGTCTTCGAGTTCTAACTTGTTTGGATCAATAAATGCTTTAGCCATAAATTAGTTTTCCTCCTTTTCCTAAAACTCTAAGCCATTTTCGCGTGCAGCTTCAGCTAAAGCTTGGACACGGCCATGATATAAATAGCCGCCACGATCGAAGACAACAACTTTATGTCCAGCAGCACTGGCACGTTGTGCAATTAACTTACCAACAGCAGTTGCTTGTTCAGTCTTAGTACCTGATTTAACTTCTTTGTCCAATGTAGAGGCACTTGCTAGCGTCACACCCGCTACGTCATCAATTAATTGCGCGTAGATGTGTTTATTAGAACGAAAAACGTTTAAGCGTGGGCGCTCAGCAGTACCAGAGATTTTACCACGAACACGTAAATGACGTTTTTGACGTGTTTTATTTTTATCTGGTTTCGAAATCACAATGTTCACCTCTTATATAGATTAGTTGCCAATGACTAATTAAAACTAGTCACCGCAAAATGATTGTATAAAGCTTGAATGACTTGGTAAAGATTATTTACCAGTTTTACCTTCTTTACGCCGAACGTATTCATCAACGTAACGAATACCTTTTCCTTTGTAAGGTTCTGGTGAGCGAACTGCGCGAACAGTAGCAGCAAATTGGCCTACTTCTTGCTTGCTAGCACCAGAAACGTTGATTTCAGTGTTGGAAGGTACTTCAATTGTGATCCCTTCAGGTGCATCCATTTCAACAGGATTAGAATAGCCAACGTTCAAGACTAATTTCTTTCCTTTTAATTGGGCACGGTACCCAACACCAACTAACTTCAATTTTTTAGTGAAGCCTTCCGTTACACCAGTAACCATGTTTGCTAAGTTAGCACGTACGGTGCCGTGTAACTGCCGGCTTTTTTTACCATGATCGGCACGCTCAAAACTAAGCACACCATCTTTTTGCGTAATTGTAATCAAAGGACTAAACTCACGTGTCAATTCACCTTTAGGGCCCTTAACAGTAACTTGGTCACCCTTTTTAGTAATTGTCACTTTGTCAGGTACTTTGATAATTTTATAACCAATACGACTCACGTGTTACACCTCCTTGAATTTTAACGAATTACCAAACATAAGCGAGTACTTCGCCGCCAATGTTTTTGGCCCGTGCTTCTTTATCCGTCATAACACCATTAGATGTTGACATGATGGCAATTCCTAAGCCATTTAAAACTTTAGGAACGGCATCAGCTTTGACGTAAGTACGTAAACCTGGCTTTGAAATGCGCTTTAGGCCGGAAATAACGCGCTCATTATTTTTACTATATTTCAAGAAAATCCGCAAAACGCCTTGTTTGTCATCATCAATAGATTCAAAATCACGGATGAAGCCTTCGCGTTTTAAGATTTCTGAAATGCTGCGGAGCATATTAGATGCAGGAACTTCTAAAGACTCGTGGCGTACCATGTTGGCATTGCGAATTCGAGTCAAATAGTCTGCAATTGGATCAGTCATGACCATTTAGTTTAACCTCCCTTTTAGTTAGATTTACCAGCTAGCTTTTTTCAAGCCAGGAATTTGACCAGCATGTGCTAATTCGCGAAGGCAAATCCGGCATAAATGGAATTTACGATAAACTGAATGCGGACGGCCACAACGCTCACAGCGTGTATAAGCCCGAGTAGAAAATTTAGCAGGACGCTGTTGTTTAGCAATCATTGATTTTTTAGCCAAGATATCTTACCTCCCTAATTATTTTGCAAATGGCATTCCAATTTCAGCCAATAATTCGTGTGCTTCTTCGTCAGTGTTAGCAGTCGTTACCACAACGATATCCATACCACGAACTTTATCAACTTTATCATAATCGATTTCTGGGAAAATCAATTGTTCACGAATGCCTAATGTATAGTTGCCACGACCATCAAATGAACGTGTGCTGACACCATGAAAGTCACGGACACGCGGTAGTGAAACGTTGATTAACTTATCTAAGAAGTCATACATCCGTTCACCACGTAAAGTGACCTTAGCACCAATTGGCATACCTTCCCGCAAACGGAAACCGGCAATTGATTTCTTAGCTTTAGTAATGACTGGTTGTTGACCGGCAATTAAGCGCAATTCAGCAACTGCATTATCCAAGTTTTTTGCATTGGAAACAGCATCACCAACACCCATGTTCAAGACAATTTTGTCAACTTTTGGTGTTTGCATAACTGAAGAATAATCAAACTTCTTCATCAATGCAGGTGTGATTTCTTTCGTGTATCTTTCTTTTAAACGATTAGTCATTGAATGGTTTTCCTCCTTTCAAATAAATTATTTATCGATAACTTCTCCAGATTTTTTCGCATAACGTACTTTTTTACCATCAACAACTTTATAACCAATACGTGTTGGTTCATTAGTTGATGGGTCGATCAACATTACGTTGGAGACATGGATCGGTGCATTGACATCGACAATGCCACCTTGTGGGTTAGTGTTGCTAGCCTTTTGGTGTTTTTTGATCGCATGAACACCTTCAACGATAACTTGATCTGTTTTTGGCAAAGCTTTGGTAATTTTGCCTTCCTTGCCTTTATCTTTACCACTGATAACGCGAACTTTATCGCCAGTTTTCACGAACATAGTTGAACCTCCTTTGCAAGATTGTTTGCTTACAATACTTCTGGTGCCAAAGAAACAATCTTCATGAAGTTGTTGTCACGTAATTCACGGGCAACAGGTCCAAAGATACGTGTTCCTCTTGGGCTCTTATCAGCATTGATGATAACTGCTGCATTTTCATCAAATTTGATGTAAGAACCATCTGGGCGGTGTGCACCTGATTTTGTACGGACAATAACTGCCTTGACAACATCGCCTTTTTTGACAACGCCACCTGGTGTTGCTTGTTTAACAGACGCAACAATAATATCACCGATATTAGCTGTTTTAACACGCGAACCACCTAGGATCTTGATGGTTAGAATCTCACGGGCACCAGAATTATCCGCGACTTTTAAACGACTTTCTTGTTGGATCACCGAAAAGCCCTCCTCTCGTTAATAGCTCAGTTTATAATTTAACTGCTTTTTCTACGATTTTAATCAGACGAAAATGCTTATTAGCAGAAAGTGGGCGTGTTTCCATAATCTGGACGATATCGCCAGTTTTTGCCTCATTATTTTCATCATGCGCGAAGTATTTCTTCGTGTAACGAATCCGCTTGCCATACCGACTGTGTTGGTTCATTGTTTCTACCGCCACATTGATGGTTTTATCCATTTTATCTGATACGACGCGGCCTTGGACGACTTTACGTTTGTTACGTGTTTCTTTTTCGCTCAAAATGTTTGACCTCCCTTAACTTAAGAATCTGCTACTAACCTTCGTTTAACTCTTGCTGCCGCAATACAGTTTTAATGCGGGCAATATTTTTACGTACTTGTTTTAAACGTGCAGTATTTTCTAATTGTCCAGTAGCTAATTGGAAATGAAGATTAAATAACTCTTCTTTGTATTCCCGTTCACGGTCAAGCATTTCAGCAGTGGTTAAGTCTCTAATTTCTTTAGCCTTCATTTGATTCGCCACCTACTTCCTCACGCGCTATTACTTTAGTCCGGACAGGTAACTTGTTCGCAGCTAAACGTAATGCTTCATGTGCAACTTCTTTAGGAACACCAGCAACTTCAAACATTACTTTTTGCCGCTTAACAACAGCAACCCAGCCAGCTGGTGCACCTTTACCAGCACCCATACGAGTACCGATACCTTTTTCAGTATATGATTTATGTGGGAAGATCCGAATCCATACTTTCCCACCACGTCTCATATAACGTGTGATCGCGACACGCGCAGCTTCAATTTGGCGGTTAGAAATCCATGCGGAATCTAATGCTTTCAAGCCATAGTCGCCAAAATCAACGTTTTTGCCGCCTTTGGCTTCGCCACGCATTTTACCACGAAATTCACGACGATGTTTTACACGTTTTGGTACTAACATGTCTAGTTTCCTCCTTTCGCTCCAGTATTTCGGTTGTTCCGGTTACCGGTACGGTTAGCATTACGGTTGCCACGTCCCCGGTTTGACCGGTTATTCTTAGTCTGGATATTATCTTTAATTGAATCACCATGAGTTTCACCTGGTAAAATGTCGCCCCGGTAAACCCAAGTCTTAACGCCTAATTTACCATAAGTGGTTCTGGCTTCATTCCAAGCATAATCAATATCGGCACGTAAGGTGTGTAATGGTACAGTCCCATCAGCATACATTTCTTTACGTGACATGTCTGCCCCGTTTAAACGGCCAGATACCATGGTTTTAACCCCATGTGCGCCTGCGCGCATTGTCCGTTGAATTGCTTGCTTCATAGCCCGGCGGAAAGCAACACGTGCTTCAAGTTGTTGCGCGATACTTTCACCGACTAACTTAGCATCCAGGTCAGGTTGTTTAATTTCAACAATATTGATGTGTACACGTCTGCCAGTTAAATGATTTAACTGTTTACGTAGATTTTCAACTTCAGAACCGCCTTTACCGATAACCATCCCTGGTTTGGCAGTGTGAATAGAAATGTTAACCCGATTGGCAGCACGTTCAATCTCTACTTTAGAAACAGAAGCGTCTGCCAAACGTTTAGCAATGAAACGACGAACTTTTAAATCTTCATTTAAAAGAGTCGCGAAATCTTTTTCGGCATACCATTTGGCTTCCCAATCACGAGAAACACCAATTCGTAACCCATTTGGATTAATTTTTTGACCCACGCGTTATCCCTCCTTATTTTCAGATACAACGACTGTAATGTGACTTGTCCGTTTATTGATTGGAGAAGCTGAACCTTTGGCACGAGGACGGAACCGTTTCAAAGTTGGTCCTTCGTCTACAAAGGCTTCGCTAACAACCAAACTTTGTGCATCTAAGTCAAAGTTGTTTTCAGCATTTGCAATTGCTGAATTTAATACCTTCGCTACAATTGGCGAAGCGGAACGTGGTGTGAATTTAAGAATTGCATTAGCTTCAGCTACGCTTTTACCACGGATTAAGTCAATAACTAAGCGAGCTTTCCGAGGAGCGATTCGAACTGTTTTAGCAATCGCACGTGCTGATGTGATTTGTTCTGGCATTTAAATAATCCTCCTCTCGCTTAATCTACTTTAGTCTTGCGATCATCAGTAGAATGACCGTGGAATGTACGTGTTGGTGCAAATTCACCTAATTTGTGACCAACCATGTCTTCTTGAATAAAAACTGGGACATGCTTCCGTCCATCATAAACAGCAATGGTATATCCAATAAAACTTGGGAAAATCGTTGAACGACGTGACCAAGTCTTAATAACGGACTTTTTTTCTTGATCTGCTTGCGCAGCAATTTTTTTCAATAAATGATCATCAGCAAATGGTCCCTTTTTTAAGCTTCGGCTCATTATGAAACCTCCTTTTCGATATCTAGGCTAACAACAAAATTGCACAGCCTGGCAGCCAAATCCGGTCTCGTTTTAAAACCGTTAGATTGCATCAAATTAAACTTAATGTTTGCCCCGTTTACGGTCACGCACAATAAGTTTAGTGGACTGTTTACGTGTATTACGCGTTTTCTTACCCAAGGTTTTCTTACCCCAAGGTGATAATGGTGACGGATGACCAATTGGTGCTTTACCTTCACCACCACCATGAGGGTGATCGTTAGGGTTCATAACAGAACCACGAACAACTGGACGGAAACCTAACCAACGTTTACGTCCGGCCTTACCAATGCTAATCAATTCATGCTGTTCATTACCAACAGCACCAATTGTTGCACGGCAAGTTTGCAATACCATCCGGACTTCGCCAGAACTCAGGCGAACCAAGGCGTATTTTCCTTCTTTACCTAGAACCTGTGCAGAAGCACCAGCAGAACGAACTAACTGACCACCATAACCAGGTTTCAATTCAATGTTGTGAACAACTGTCCCAACAGGAATGTCTGCTAACGGTAAAGCATTACCAGTTTTAATATCAGCGTCTGAACCAGATTGAACTTTAGTACCTACTTCCAACCCTTTAGGCGCGATGATGTAAGCTTTAGTTCCGTCTGCATATTGTAATAATGCAATGTTAGCTGAACGGTTTGGATCATATTCAATCGCTTTTACCGTTGCAGGTACATCGTCCTTTTGACGTTTAAAGTCAATCAAACGATATTGGCGTTTATGACCACCAGCGTGATGCCGTACAGTGATTTTACCGTGTACATTACGGCCGGCTGTCTTAGTCATGTATTCAGTCAATGACTTTTCAGGCTTTGTTTTGGTGATTTCAGCAAAATCAGAGCCAGTCATATTCCGGCGCGCGTTTGTCGTCGGTTTATATTTTCTAATCGCCAAGCTTTTCCCCTCCTAAAAATTAATTTAAATGAGTTTATTTTTCAAAAATTGTAATTTCTTTTGAATCATCTGTTAAAGCAACGACTGCTTTACGCCGTTTCTTAGTCATACCAGCATAGCGGCCCTGACGCTTTAACTTTCCACGAACGTTTGCAATGTTAACATTTTTAACTTTTACATCAAAAATTTCTTCAACTGCATGTTTAACCGCTGTTTTAGTAGCGTTAACGTTCACTTCAAACGTGTATTTCTTGTCGTCCATAATTGCCATTGATTGTTCAGTGATCCAAGGACGTAAAATAATATCGCGAGCTTCCATTATGCAAGAGCCTCCTCTACTTGAGAAAGAGCAGCTTGAGTCAGGATTAATTTATCATTAGCAACAACGTTTAATACATTGATACCATCTGCAGCGACTACCGAAACATTTTCAATATTCCGTGCAGCACGTGCAACTTGATCATTACCTTCTTCAAGAACTACTAATGCTTTAGTGTGTACATCTAAGCTCTTAAGGGCTTCAGCAAATAATTTGGTTTTTGGCTGATCAAAATCGAATTTATCAACTACGATGATGTTGCCATCTGCCACTTTTTGCGAAAGCACTGATTTAATTGCTAAGCGACGTACCTTCTTTGGTAATTTATAGCTGTACGAACGTGGTGTCGGGCCAAAGACTGTACCACCGCCACGCCATTGTGGTGCACGAATTGAACCTTGCCGAGCACGGCCAGTACCCTTTTGCCGCCAAGGCTTACGACCACCACCGCTAACAGCACTGCGGTTTTTAACAGCATGCGTTCCTTGACGCATCGATGCACGTTGCATGATAACTGCATCAAACACAACGTTTTCGTTAGGGGCAATGCCAAAGACGTTGTCATTTAATTGCACATCGCCATTTTGACTGCCATCTTGTTTATATAATGCTACGTTAGGCATTTGTAATCCTCCCTTCTAAATTATTTCGCTGCCTTAACGGCATTTTTGATCGTAACTAATGATTTCTTTGCACCAGGAACATTACCTTTGATCAAAATGACATTACGGTCAGTATCAACACGAACAACTTCAAGGTTTTGGATTGTCACACGATTGTTACCCATCCGGCCTGGTAATTTCCGGCCAGCGAATACACGGTTAATAATAGAACCTAGTGATCCTGGGCGACGGTGGTAACGAGAACCATGTCCCATAGGCCCACGGTGTTGGTTATTCTTTTTAATAGCGCCTTGAAAACCATGGCCTTTTGTTGTACCCGTGACGTCGACAATTTCGCCAGCCTTGAATGTATCAACTTTGATTTCATCGCCAACTTTGATATCTCCTAAGTCTACATCGCGAAATTCCCGAATGAAGCGCTTAGGAGCCGTTTTTGCTTTTGCAACATGACCTTTAGCAGGTTTATTGGCTAATACTTCACGCATATCTTGTAAACCAACCTGAACAGCTTCGTAACCATCACTTTCATTGTTCTTAACTTGTAAGACAACGTTTGGCTCAGCTTGAACAACTGTGACAGGGATCAGTTCACCTTTATCAGTGAAGATTTGTGTCATACCTACTTTTGTTCCTAAGATTCCTTTTCTGGTCATGAGTACACCTCCAATTTTAATGTATTTGAACTATAGTTTGATTTCGATATCCACACCACTTGGCAAGTCTAGTTTCATTAATGCGTCAACCGTCTTAGGGGTTGGGTTAATGATGTCGACTAACCGTTTGTGTGTGCGCATTTCAAATTGTTCACGCGAATCTTTAAACTTATGTGTTGCCCGGATAACGGTATAAATCGTCCGTTCCGTTGGCAAAGGAATTGGGCCAGAGATTGTTGCCCCTGTCCGTTTAGCCGTTTCAACAATCTTAGTTGCAGATTGATCTAAAATACGGTGTTCATAAGCTTTTAAACGAATACGAATCTTTTGTTTTGCCATGTTTTTCCCTCCTTCGTTCATTTTAAAAATAAACTAGCTCCGTGAAAATTCCCAACACACTGTGCCATGGCAAAGCGGCCGGGTGTGTCGCAACCTTTCACATCAATGCTAAAAAGCTAGAATAATCTAGCGGGCCACCTTCTCCTAAAAAGCAGCACCTTGTCCATTATAAGAGAAGTCGGCATGTACTTCAAGCTTTTTTTGCAGAAAAACAGAAGTTAATACTGACTTTTATAAACAGCATTGAGCAGCTCAATTTTTAAACCGACACAGGTAGTATTGTACGCAAAATCAGCTTAAGAATCAATGGTCCTTAAAAAATTCACTGGTGATCATTAAAAACAAGTAAATGTTTCTTACTTTATTATGGTAGAAAAAGTATCTAGCAATACATTTAATTAGATAATAAAAAGCTGTTTGGGAAAATTCCCAAACAGCTTATGGCACGAACAGACTTTATTCAGCCGGTGTCCCACCATTTTTCTTAATGATTTCAGCCTGAATCGATTTTGGAACGGCTTCATAATGATCAAAAGTCATGGTGAAAGTGCCACGACCTTGTGTTGCTGAACGTAAGGTTGTCGCATAACCAAACATTTCAGATAACGGCACCATGGATTTAACTAATTGTGTATTGCCACGTGCTTCCATACCTTCAACACGACCACGCCGTGCTGTGACATGACCCATGACATCACCTAAGTTGTCTTCCGGTGCAACAATTTCAACCTTCATGATCGGTTCAAGGATAACCGCACCAGCTTTTTTCGCTGCTGCACGTAATGACATCGAAGCCGCGATCTTAAAAGCCGCTTCACTAGAATCGACATCATGGTAAGACCCATCATACAGACGTGCCTTAACGTCAACTAGTGGATAACCTGCTAATACACCATTAGCCATGGATTCTTTCAATCCTTGTTCAACTGCTGGCACGTATTCACGCGGCACAACACCACCAACAATGTCGTTCTTAAATTCAAAACCGGCACCTTCATCGTTTGGCGTAAATTCAATCCAAACATCACCATATTGTCCTTTACCACCAGACTGGCGAATAAATTTACCTTGCGCAGAAGCCTGTTTAGTAAAGGTCTCACGGTAAGCAACTTGTGGTTCACCCACTTTAGCTTCAACGTGGAATTCACGGCGCATCCGGTCAACAATGATGTCCAAATGTAATTCACCCATACCAGCAATTAAAGTTTCACCAGTTTCAGGGTTGGTTTCAGCCTTAAAACTTGGATCTTCTTCAGCCAGTTTTTGCAACGCAACATCCATTTTATCTTGGTCAGCTTTGGTCTTAGGCTCAATAGAAACCTGAATAACTGGGTCAGGGAATTCCATTGATTCAAGAATTAATGGGTGCTTTGTATCCGTTAGTGAATCACCAGTAGCAGTGTTCTTCAAGCCAATTGCAGCTGCAATATCACCTGAGAAAACTTCTGGAATTTCTTTACGGTGATTAGAATGCATTTGTAGCAAACGACCAACACGTTCACGAGAATCCTTTGTTGCATTCAAGATGTAAGAGCCAGATTCCAAAGTACCTGAGTAAACCCGAATAAAGGTCAACCGGCCAACAAATGGATCAGTAGCAATCTTAAAAGCTAAGGCAGCGAAATCTTTATCGTCACCAGCAGATAATTCAACATCTTCACCAGTTGCAGGATCTGTTGCTTTGTAAGGACGAACATCAAGTGGTGATGGTAAGTAGTCATTAACTGCATCCAACATCATTTGAACCCCTTTGTTTTTAAACGCTGAACCAGCTAATACTGGGTAAGCATCTAAATTCAAAGTTGCCTTACGAATTGCTGCTTTGATTTCTTCCTTAGGAATTTCTTCGCCTTCAAGGTATTTTTCCATGATGCCATCATCAACATCTGCTAAAGATTCGATGAGTTGTTCACGGCGCTTTTGGGCTTCAGCTTTATATTCTTCAGGAACATCAACGGTATCCCACTTTGTTCCTAATTCATCTTCGTCATAAAGATCAGCTTTCATTTCGATCAAATCAATGACACCTTCGAATTTATCTTCGGCACCAATTGGCATTTGAATCGGTAATGCATTTGCTTGTAAACGATCTTTAATGGTAGAAACAGAGTAATCAAAGTTAGCCCCGATTTTATCCATTTTATTGACAAAAACAATCCGCGGTACACCATAAGTCGTTGACTGCCGCCAAACGTTTTCAGTTTGTGGCTCGACCCCGGCTTGTGCATCCAATACAACTACCGCGCCGTCTAAAACACGGAGAGAACGTTCAACTTCAATTGTAAAGTCAACGTGTCCTGGAGTATCGATGATGTTGATTCGGTGGTCTTTCCATTGTGCTGTTGTTGCGGCAGATGTGATGGTAATGCCACGTTCTTGTTCTTGCTCCATCCAGTCCATCTGTGAAGCCCCTTCATGGGTTTCACCGATTTTATGGATTTTACCGGTGTAATACAAAATACGTTCCGTCGTGGTTGTCTTGCCGGCATCAATATGGGCAACAATCCCAATATTACGCGTTTTTTCTAACGGAAATTCACGAGTATTTGCCATTGTAAGAATGTTTCTCCTCTCATTCAAAAGCTCAACCAAGTTGAGCCTGATTCAGCGCTTCAAATTAATTAGAAGCTGTTTCAGCAAAAGGGGCTACTATATGGAAACACATATAATAGCCCACTTCAAACAAATAACTTAGATTACCAACGGTAGTGCGCAAAGGCACGGTTAGCGTCAGCCATTTTATGCGTATCTTCGCGCTTTCTAACTGCTGCACCAGTGTTATTAGCAGCATCCATAATTTCACGCGCTAAGCGTTCGTCCATAGTGTGTTCGCCACGTTGCCGTGCGTAAAGAACTAACCAGCGTAGACCGAGTGTTGTCCGCCGATCAGGACGTACTTCAACGGGAACCTGATAGTTAGAACCACCAACACGACGAGCTTTAACTTCAAGCACTGGCATGATGTTCTTCATTGCTTGTTCAAAAACTTCTAAAGGATCATTACCAGTTGATTCCTTAATAATATCAAATGCTTTATACATGATTGTGGACGCAGTACCACGTTTGCCATCAACCATTATCCGATTAACCAAACGTGTAACCAATTTAGAATTATAAATTGGATCTGGTAATACGTCACGTTTTGCAACAGCGCCTTTTCTTGGCATATTACGTAACCTCCTATAATCGCAAGTTTCAGCTTGCTAATTCCTTATGTGTTAAATTGACTGTTTTATTTCTTAGGCCGTTTTGTCCCATATTTGGAACGGCTTTGTTTACGGTCTGTAACACCGGCAGTATCCAAAGCACCACGGACAATATGGTAACGAACACCAGGCAAGTCCTTGACACGGCCACCACGGATCAAAACAACACTATGTTCTTGCAAATTATGGCCAATCCCAGGAATATAGGCAGTTACTTCAATTAAGTTAGACAAACGGACACGTGCATACTTACGCAAAGCAGAGTTAGGCTTCTTTGGCGTCATTGTCCCAACACGTGTTGCGACCCCACGTTTTTGTGGCGCAGGATTCTTAACTGACTTTCTCTTCATACTATTATACCCGTAGTTCAATGCAGGTGAATCAGAACTACTGGTTCTAGATTTACGACCTTTACGTACCAATTGGTTAATCGTAGGCATCTAAAGCATTCTCCCTTCCTTGTTAAATCCAAAAATATAAGTCCACACTTCCAGGTGTCTCTTTTTTAGCTATAAAAAAATATACGCAATAAAAAAAGAGTGAAAACACATCTAGAAATCAATGTGCTATCGCTCACAGCCAGCATGACCATCATTTAGATGGTAAACTGTTCGACAAAAAGCACCTTTGTTAGAATACCATGCTATTTTATGAGTGTCAACACAGGATTAAAAATAAAGTAAGCGAGTTGCGTAAATTTAAATTAGTGACCATTAATTTTCTTAGGAGGAAAATATGCTATTACTAAGTTATCTACTCATTTTTTTATTCGGTGCTAGTTTGGCTTCTGGCTTATTAGTTTGTGCGCAACGCCTGCCTGAGCGGCAATCCATTTTAGCACCACGTTCTCGGTGTGCAAACTGTCACCATCCCTTATCGTGGTGGCAATTATTACCATTACTGAGTTATCCCAGCCTAAAAGGACGTTGTTACTATTGTCAAAGCGCAATTCCGCGCATTTGTTTTTTTGCTGAAATCAGTGGTGGATTGATCAGCGTTTCGCTTTGGGCCGCTGCTAAATCTGCGGAACAGTTGATTTTTACGAGTTGCCTATTCAGCGGATTGTTTTTATTTAGTTTAATTGATATCCAGCATCAAGTGTTACTACCAATTTTGTTTTGGCCATGGTTATTACTATTAGCTAGTTTAAAAGCACCACAGTTGTATTACATCACTGCCATTGTAACGGGATTGATTTTTGCTGCTTTTGCCTATTGCTCTAAAGGCCTGGGCAGTGGCGATGTGGAATTATTAGCTGGTTTAGCTTTATTAGCTAATGTTGACGTCATTAACTACCTATTAATAGCTTGTCTGTTAGCACTTGTAAGCTTTCCCATCTTTCAGCAGCACAAAATTGCTTTCATCCCTTATTTAAGCTTAGCCGTTTGGTGGTGGGAAATCGGCAGCAAACTGTGCTTTTAGTCAAACTAAAGACTAGCTACTGCAGACTGCTATGCTACAATGAAAATAGTTAAAGCATTCCAAAGTTAGGAGTTTTTCCATGGTAGTCGACCGTTTAACACAAGCAAATTTAACTGATTTCTATCAGCTTTATTTATATGCATTTAACAAACAAGATTCACCTTACCGGCGCCAATTTTTCACCACTAGATTCAAGCATGCCCAAGCCTATGGGATTTATCAAGCAAAGCAATTGACCAGCGGTTTGCTAAGCATCCCATTACAAGTCTATTTCCATGGTACTAGCTACCAAATGAACGGTATTGGCGATGTCATGAGTGCACCAGAAAGTCGCGGTCACGGTAATGCTGGTAAGTTATTGACAACTGCATTAGAAAACATGTATCAACAACAAATTACATTGTCTTATTTAGCACCTTTTGCCTACCGTTATTACCGGCGTTTTGGCTATGAACATACTTTTAACCATCTGCAATATTCACTACCCGGCCGTGATCTGCCAAAAATTAAAAGCGCTAACTTTCAGGTGAAGCGCAGCAGCTTGGCAGCAGCATTGCCAGAAATAATGCCTTATTATCAGCAAAAAGCACAATCACGCTCTGGTGCTCTAGTACGTCCAACATGGTGGTGGGATTATCTAACCCAAAAGCATCCCGATTGGGAAGTTGCGCGTGCTTACAATCAACAAAAACAGCTAATCGGTTACTTAATTTATTCCCGGCAGGCGACCACCTTTACCAGCCATGAATGCCAAGTTTCTGATGCCACCGGCTATCAAACCTTAATGCAATTTATTCGTCGCCATCAAAGTAGTTATCAACGCTTCTTATTTGTTAGTGCCGACGACCATAATTTATTGGACTTACTACCAGAGCCAAGTTTGGCCACCACTCAGCTCCAACCTTACATGATGGCACGTATTGTTAATTTAAAGCAATTTATTCAAGCTTATCCTTTTACACAAAAACACTTAGCACCGCTAACTTTGACTGTAACAGACCCAATTTTAGCCGCAAATAATGGTACTTGGCAACTACAACTCACTGAGGGGCAAGTCACATTTGCTAAAATTGACTCTGCTAATGTTCAAAAAGCAAGACAAATTCAAACGGACATTCAAACTTTAACCAAACTCTTATTCGGCGTTCAAACGGGCGCCACTTTGGCACACTATGGCCAATTAACGGGTACCATCGAAGCATTAACAGCATTAGATGCTGTTTTACCACATACACGGCCACAATTGTGGGATTATTTTTAAATCGTTTTAGTATAAATCAAACTCTTAAATGCTCAACTAATAAAAGCCGACGCAATTCACTTGAATTGCGTCGGCTTTTATAAGCAGTCTGTTCATTTTCTAAATGGACAATTACGCCCGTTTTAATTCAAAGGTACTCCAAGGTTGCAAATAAGCCAGCAAAAAGGCTTCTGCTGGTGCTAAATGACCCACAACGTTACGCCGCCCGTCATTAGCAAATTCACAACGTGCAATTTGCAGTTCGCCTTTATATTGACCGTAATCATTATTGACAATAATAAGATCACCTGCTTTAATCGTGCCATGATTATCGTGTGCACTAAAATCTTCATCCCGGTATTTTACACGTGTTTGTGTATCACGCAAAACATATTCTGAATAATCACCCCGGTATAAATGCACATTTTCAAGGATAGCTTGCCGTTCTAAAACGGTTGTTTCCTGATTTAAAATTACATTTAAACTAGGTCGCTTAGCAAAGAAAGCTTCTGCCGCAGCCTTTAAATCTTCTTCCTTTGCGTAAGCATTCCCAATAATAACATCATCAATTAAATCGGTTAATAGCAGATGTTTGACTTGCGCGGCAATTGGCAAGTCACGATCCTGTTCTAAGGTTGGTAAACCATCTTGGACTGGCCAAGGGCCAAAAGTAGCCGTTGGTGCATTGACAAATGCAGCGGTATGCAAGCCATATTTTCTAAACAATCGCGACCATTTTATTAAAAACGGTGTACCTAAGCCAGTATAACGTTGCGGATAAAAATTGTGGCACCCTAACAAGTTGTCTCTTTGCGGTGAATAAGTCATGATATTATCTAAATAATGAGTACCAGCACTCATATTGATCTCGATTTTTAACCCGTAAGGATTACGCGTCATCCGTGCCTCTTCCATGCCAGTAAAGCCTTCATCCAGACGAATTCCCCAAACGCCTAGCTGATCAAAAAAATGTAAATCATCATAGGAAACACCTAACTGTTTAAACAATCTCGGGTTCATATCGATGATCACCTTAAAGCCTAGCGTGTTAGCATAAGCAATCACCTGTTTAAAGCGTTTAATGACAGCAGTTTGATCACCATTAATCTCTAAAAGTGAGGTGAACACACGTGAATAACCATACTGGTGTGCCAAGTCTAAATATGCCTGATCTTGCTCAAAAGTTGAACGTGCCGGATAAATTGAAATGCCAAGACGTCTCAAAGTATAACTCCCTTTCTCTATGCCAAAATTACCCCGCGGTAAATGCGCGGTATAGTTGATAAACAATCACTGCCGAACAAATTACAACCACCAATACATTAGCAAATAAAGTAAATAATTCATTGCTTGCAAAATGCTTAATATCAGGGACATGTTCGCCTTTACGCCTAATTTTGATATTAAAATAACAGCCAGCTGAAATCAACAAGCTTGCAAACGGAATAATGTATAGCGCATTTTTATTGACCACCAGGCCATCTCCTAGTGGTACACGGTCTGATAATAATGGTGATGTCAAAGTAATGATGATTAGTGGTATAAATGAAATAAACTCACTCCAGCCAAAACGGTGATAAGCCAAATCATGTGCCCATTTGGGTAATGCCGCAATTGATTTTTGCTGTTCGTGCATCCGGTTCACAATTTTTGCTGCATTCTTCTGCGCCGCAGCTTCTACTCGAGGACTGTTTGCTTTATTCTTTTTGTGCTTACTCATAACAACACCTCCTTGTTGACCATTTCAAATCATTGTAATCACTAACTTTAATAAAAAAATCTGCCCATAACCGGCAGATTTTTTACCTCCTAATCGGTTGCTGTCTTGCTATCAGCTGCTTCTTCAGCGGCAATTTTTGCTTCTTTCCGCAAAGCTTGCCGATCAGCAAATCTAAAGAATGGATAATAGATAGCAGCACCCACAAAGAAGTTAACCACTTGAACAATTGAACCCGAAATATGTCCAGTTGCCAGATAACCAGAAATAATCGGCGGTGTTGTCCAAGGCACGGCAACCCCAATCGTTTTAGCAACCAAACCAAATTTCATGGAATAATACGTTACAACCACTGAAATTAACGGTACGATGATGAACGGAATCGCCATAATCGGGTTTAATACAATTGGCAACCCAAACATGATTGGTTCGTTAATGTTAAATAGTGCAGGTACCCCAGATAGTTTACCAATGGCTTTCAAGTTAGCTGATTTAGCTAAAAACATCATCATTAAAGCTAGCGAAATCGTCTGGCCAGAAGCCCCCGCATGAACGAAGTTATCAACAAATTGTTGGTTAACAATGTTAGGAATTTCTTTATGTGCTTTAACAGCTGCCGCATTTTCACCCATTTGACCTAACCAAATTGGTGCCATAATACCACCAACAACATTAGCCCCATGAATACCAAATAGCCACAAGAAAGAAACAAAGAACTCGGCAACTAATGCACCCCAGATGGAACCACCAACTGCTGTCAGCGGCTTAGTTAAAATCACCGTAATGACATTCGGGATGGTTTTAAAGAAAGTAAAGCTGATACCTAAACGGATTGCCCAAACCAATAAGATAATCAAAAAGCCTGGAATTAAAGCAGAAAATGCATTACCAACCGCTGGTGGAACAGTATCTGGCATGTGAAATTGCCAATTTTTGTGGATCATCCAAACATATAAATCAGTGATAAACAAGCCAATCAGCAATGCTTCAAACAAACCTTGTGCCCCTAATTGTGTTAAAGGAACCCAAGCGGCACCAGCACTATCCACTTTTAACGGAATCGTTAACATAAATGCACCTAAGGAGATAATGCTAGCAGATAACGGATCTACATCCCGGTACGATTGTGCTAACCGGTATGAAATCCCCACTACTGCCACCATGCCAATGATGGCAAAGGTCGCATTAGTTGCCCAACTGACAATGGTTGCCCAATTAGGTCCAAAAATAGATGTCATCCAATCCAAATAAGCTGGAATCGGAAATTGAGAAATGATCATAAAAACAGAACCAATGATGATCAGTGGCATAACTAGTGCAAAACCATCACGCAAAGCCACTAAATGACGAGATGCCGCAATCTTACCAGTCAGCGGAATCAACTTATCATTTACAAAGCTCGACTTTTTCTCACTCACAACAAAGCCCCCTATATTTTGGCTTGTAGTTTTAATAAATAGCAGTTTACCTAAAACATAATGAATGACTACAAACCAAGTATTTGTTGAAGCAAATATGGATACGCTTTCAACAAAGATAAATGTACCACCAAAGATTAAGCTTGTATATCGTTTTCACATGAATAAGAAAATGTACTGTACAAAAAAATATGTTTTATAACTGGAACATATTCCAAAGCTAAGTCGCAGGGTGTGCGGTGATTTTTTGATAAGTTAACCCCGCAATTTGTTCAAGTAAAAAGACAACTGGTAACTGTGTAGTAAAACGATCTACTTTATTATGTGACTGAGGAATGTTATAGGCAATATCAAAATCAACTAATTGGGCCACTGTCGAATAAGCATCAGCCGTAATTGCCAATGTACTAGCACCGTGCTCTTTATAAAAACGTGCTTGCCGCAAGACACCTTCAGTTTCTCCAGACACTGACAACAAAACCAATAAAATGTCATGAAAATCCCGATTGACTACTGGAATGGTGCGAAAAGGATCCGCTAAAGCCAAAGAGTAGATCCCATAATTTGAAAATAAACGACCACCATATTGCGCCAAGCTACCACTAATTCCCAAGCCAAAAAAGATGGTCGTTTCAGCAGCTGCTGCCATTGCTGATGCACGCTCAATTTGCTCATTGAAATGTTGGTCACTAAGCTGGGCAAAGAACTGTTTTATGGGTGTTAAATTTTGTGCTACAGGTTGTTGTGCTTCTTGCTTATGTTCTTGCTTGACGGCAAATTTAAATTCTGAAAACCCACTGTAACCTACTTTTTTTAAGAAGCGTAAAATTGTGGTAGCCGACACATGACTTTGTTGGGCCATTTGTCGGATGGTCAAATTTTCAATGTCATTAGGATGACTGATAATAAATTTATAAACAGTCATTTCTAATTGATTTAACGAACGAATTTGTTGGTAAGAAAACATGTCAGCACCCTTTCCCACATAAAAGGCTAAACAAATCAGGTTAAATTAAGTTTATCATATTTTTTAATAGGTAGGAACAAATTCCACATATTGGTGCCAATTTTTAAAAAAACGCATACCAAACAGTTCACCGCCCCGCTTAGCGCACTAAACCATTTAATATACGTTTTCAGTGACCTAGTTCATTTTTAGATCAGCCCCATTTGAGGCAATTACCTGTTTAAACCAATAGAAAGAATCCTTGCGAGAACGCGCTAAAGTGCCATGACCTTGATCATCTTGATCGACATAAATAAAGCCATAGCGTTTAGCCATTTCACCAGTACTAGCTGAAATTAAATCGATGTGCCCCCATGGTGTATAACCAATTAAATCGACACCATCTAAAGCCACGGCTTTTTCCATTTGCAAAATGTGGTCATGGAAATATTTAATCCGATAATCATCATGAATATGGCCATCTGCCGTAACTTTATCATGAGCACCAAACCCATTTTCAACGATGAATAATGGTTTGTGCCACCGGTCAGTCATCCAGTTCATACTATAACGTAGTCCAATAGGGTCAATTTGCCAGCCCCAGTCAGATTTTTCAACATATGGATTATTGACTAAAGCGTGTTGCTCATCGTAAACATAATTTGGATTATCAGCACGGGCTTTAGTTGCAAAAGACATGTAATAACTAAAACCGACATAATCAACTGTTCCTGCTTGTAAAATTGCTTTATCAGCCGTTGTAATGTCGATGTCAAAACCCTTACGTTGCCAATAATTCAATAACCAAGCTGGATAATGGCCTAAAGCTTGTACATCACCATAATAGTAGCGTGTTTGCATTGCACGTTCAGCCATCATAACATCAGCGGGCTTAGCTGTCAGCGGATAGACTGGACACATCGCAATCATGGCGCCAATCTGAAAATCTGGGTTAATTTCATGGCCAAGTTTAACCGCTAAAGCACTAGCCACCATCTCATAGTGAGCTGCTTGATACATTGCACTTTCCCAATCATCTGCGTCAGTTAACTGCAAACCAGAATTTTGCAGTAGGGGATGGGGATCGCGCCAATTTGCTTGGTTGTTAATTTCATTAAATGTCATCCAATATTTAACTTGATGCCGGTAACGTTTAAAGCAAACTTTAGCAAACCGTAAAAAGAAATCAATTAGCTTACGATTGCGCCAGCCACCATAAGCTTTCACTAAATGATAGGGCATTTCAAAATGGGATAATGTTACAACTGGCTGAATTCCATTCTTCAAACATTCGGCAAATAAGTCATCATAAAATTTTAGGCCAGCTTCATTAGGCTCCGTTTCATCACCATTTGGAAAAATTCGCGTCCACGCAATGGAAGTCCGGAAACAAGTCATACCCATTTCAGCAAATAATTTGATATCTTCTGGATAGCGGTGGTAAAAATCAATTCCCCAATGATTAGGGTAGATCTCACCTTGCTTAATGCCATCCGTGACGCGGCGTGCCACGCCATTGGCACCAGCAGTCATCACGTCAGCGATGCTAACGCCTTTACCACCTTCTTGCCAGCCACCTTCAAGCTGATGAGCCGCAACGGCACCGCCCCAAAGAAAACCTTTAGGCATTGCAATTCCATCCGTCATATTAACCCTCCATTAATCTTTTGTTTGGTCCAATCGTTTATACAAAGCAACAATTTCACCAGCTAGGTCACGAAACGTAATCGCATTCATAATGTGATCTTGTGAATGGACCATCAGTAATGTAACCTTAGCATGCTTCCCATTTGCTTCAGCTGTTAGCATATCCGTTTGTGCATTATGCGCATCAACTAAAAATTGATCTGCTTCCGCTAATTTTGCATCTGCAGTTTTAAAATCACCTTTTTTAGCCGCATCAATCGCTTCAAATGCTGAACTTTTCGCATTGCCACCGTTTACAATTAAGCCCATTACAGTTTGTAAATTATCGTCTTTTTCGGTCTCTGCCATAATCAATCTCCTTTTAACAACTAATCTGCATCAGTTTTTTTAATTAACGCTAATGCCGCTTGCAAAACTTTTTCACCATTCATCATGCCATAGTCCTGCATGTTAATGACTTCCACTGGAATCTCTAAACGATCCTGAAAGTTTTTTAACATATAACGGACTTGCGGGCCAAGCATTAAAACATCAGGATGTTTTTTATCTAATTCGTTATCTGCATCAGAAGCTGAAGTTGCAAAGATTTCAATGTCAATTTTATCTGCTGCTGCCGCCTTTTGCATTTTTGAAACTAATAAACTAGTTGACATCCCCGCTGCACAAACTAACATAATTGTTTTTTCAGCCATATTCATTCTCCTTTAGGTTATAATAGAAGTTGCGGTTGACATCTTAACCGCTTTCATTACAATGAAAGTATAACTCGTAGGTACCAATTTGACAAGTACCATTCAATTAATTAAAGGGGGAATTTTTAGTGTACCATGATATTGCTGATGATATTACTAAGGCGATCAACGATGGCACCTTTACTAAAAAATTACCGACTGAAGTGCAACTGATGGCGCGCTACAATGTAAGTCGCAATACCATCCGTAAAGCAATCGATTTAGTCTACCAAAAAGGATTATTACGCCGAGTTCAAGGTAGTGGCTATTTCGTTAACGACATTAGTTTGACCCATAAAACCGTCATCAATTTATCTGTCGGCGCTGGCCAGCCTTTACATTCAGAAGATAGCCAGCTAGTGTCAAAAGTGGTCACTTTCGATAAAATTAAAGCTGATGCCGCAATGGCAAAACGGGTAGGAATCGCCACTGATAGCGAACTTTATCGCGTGATCCGATTACGTTACCTAAACGGCATTCCCTACTGTTTAGAACACGCTCATTATCTACGTTCTGAAGTGCCATTTTTATCAGCTGATAGTGTCCGCCACTCAATTTTTTCTTTTTTAAGGGAAAATTACGGCATCAGTGCCAATAATAGTGAAGACTACATTTCTCTTGAAAAATTAGCCGCTGATCAAGCTGACTTATTAAAATTACCTACTGAAACGCCGGTTTTAACCATGAGCCAAATGAACTTTTACGGCAATAACATTTTATTTAATTTTTCAACCACCCATTATGTCTATCCGGGACTTAACTTTTATTTTCATTCTGCCAATTTGACTAGTAACTAGCTAGCAAAAATAGACTAGCATAACTGTTTACATTAATTTGCAATTGCTGTCTTCCGTAAAATTTTGGCCACCCCATCTTGATCATGGTCAATTGTCTGTCGCCACGCAACTTGTTTAATTCGGGGTAAAGCATTCCCCATCGCGACGCCATAGCCGACATCGCGAATCATTTCATAATCATTTTCATAGTCGCCAAAACACATAAAGTTAGCCATATCAAGATTTGCGTGCGCTGCAATCAACGCTAAGGCAGCACTTTTGTGTACACCAGGCGCTGTCGCTTCATAAAAATAACGTCCAGAACGTACAAAATGCAATGGTAGCTGACCTGCTGCTTTAACAGCTTGTCTAATACCAGTGAAATTAAAGTGAATCAAGTTAAACGTGAATTTATAAAATTTATTGCCTTGCTCAATTAATGTTTTCAACTGTGCCTCAGAGTGTAAAGTTAGCCGCGGAGCTTTAATAGCAGCCGCTTTCCCAGATAATAGATCTGGCTGGTAAACCCAAATTTTTTCTAAGCCACAAATACATAAACGTACTCGCCAGCGTTTTGCAAGTTGAAAAGCAACAAGTAATTGTTGTGGTGGCAATGCCGTTTTTTGCAATAACTGATTTTGTGGATCATAGATAACGGCACCATTTAAACAAACACGGTATCCAGGGACTTTTAATGTTTGCTCAAATAAAGCGGCAACAGTTGGCAACGTCCGCCCGGAACAAATAGCCAGTTGAATTCCTTGTGCACTGGCTTGGCGTAATGCCTGCTGATTTGCCAATGAAATTTGACTATGGTCGTTAAATAACGTCCCGTCCAAATCAGTTCCAATTAGAGAAATCATTTCGCGTACTCCTTTATTACAAGTATCATTTTCTGTCATCACTTTATCGTGCTGGTTATTGCACTCAGTAAGCGGCTTCATTATAATGAGCTTATAGACTTGCAGTAACCCACGATAAGGAGGCCATAACATGGCAAAAGTTTATCTCTCTGCAAAATTACCGCAAATTGCTGGCCAGTTACTCGAAGTAGCCAATATCGATTATGACGTTTTTTCAGGCACTGGACTCATCACTAAAGCACAATTAATTGCACACATGCAGAACTGTCAAGTTTTGATTACACCACTGTCCACACAAGTTGACCAAGAAGTGATCGCTGCGGCGCCAAATTTAAAGCTCATTGCAAATTTTGGTGCTGGTTTTAACAACATTGACGTGAAATATGCACGGCAGCACAACATTGACGTCACCAATACACCAGCGGTGTCCTCAACTGCCACGGCTGAAATTGCCAGTGGTTTGGTCATCGCTTTGTTGCGCCGCATTGTTGAAGGCGATCGGACAATGCACACTGTCGGTTTTGATGGCTGGGCACCCCTGTTCTTTTTAGGCCATGAGCTAGCTGGCAAAACTTTAGGAATTGTCGGTTTAGGCAGTATTGGTAAGGGTGTTGCGCAGCGGTTACATGCGTTCAACATGAAAATCATTTACACCCAACGGCACCAAGCTGCGCCTGCAGTAGAAGCGCAGTATGCTGCTGAGTACAAATCATTGGACGAGTTACTGACTCAATCCGACGTGATCACCTTACATTGCCCTTTAACACCAGCAACCCATCATTTAATTGACGCGGCCGAATTAGCTAAAATGAAACACAGCGCTTTTTTGATTAACTGTGCCCGGGGACCGGTCATCAACGAAGCTGCTTTACTAACAGCATTGCAAAATAAAGAAATCGCTGGTGCGGCATTAGATGTTTATGAAGCCGAACCTAAGGTTGCCCCAGAATTCAAAACACTAAGCAATGTCATTTTAACGCCACACATTGGTAACGCTTCGTTTGAAGCACGAGATGCAATGGCCAAAATTGTCGCTGACAATGCTGTAAAAGTATTAAATGGCCAAACAGCACTGCACATTATTAATTAAGCATACACCAATCACAATTTAGAGGCAAAATTCAATTTTATCACGGATGAAATCGTTTGAATAGCAAATAAAAAAAGCACGGCAGCTAATACTGCCGTGCTTTTTGACTAATCCGAATCAACTTCGTTTAGTCATCCGATTGTTGATCATGGTTGGCCATTTGTTTTTCAACGTCACTGATTGAATAAACATTTTTCGAAACTGCACCAACACTCTTAGGTTCCATGTGCCGGTACTTCGCCATCCCTGTCCCTGCAGGGATTGTTTTTCCAATAATGACATTTTCCTTTAAGCCTAATAATGGATCATTCTTACCACGAATTGCAGCATCGGTTAAGACACGTGTGGTTTCTTGGAAAGATGCAGCAGATAAGAAACTATTAGTCTCCAACGCTGCCTTTGTGATCCCCAATAGAACTGGCCGCGAAGTTGCTGGAATACCACCGGCAATTAGCGTCTTATAATTACGCCGCTTGAAATCGGCAATATCCAACAACGTTCCTGGCAAGATATCTGTATCGCCTGGATCCATGATCCGAACTTTACGCAACATTTGCCGAACCATGACTTCCATATGCTTATCTGCCACTTCAACCCCTTGCGACCGGTAAACACGCTGAATTTCACTTAACATGTAAGTTTCAGTAGACAGGCGATCCCGCACTTTTAATAATTGTTTTGGATCAATAGAACCACCAGTCAACGGATCACCACGGTGAACGTAGTCGCCTTCTTGCACTTTAATCCGCGCAGTGAATGGCACGCTATAAGTCCGAGTATCTGTTTCACCTTGAACGGTAATGTCCTTAGTGTGGTCAGCTGGATTTTCTTCAATCGCACTAATCTCACCAGTTACTTCAGTAATTGTGGCTAACCCTTTAGGATTACGTGCTTCCATAATTTCTTGGACACGTGGCAACCCTTGGGTAATATCACCACCGGCAACACCACCGGTATGGAAAGTCCGCATTGTTAACTGAGTACCAGGTTCACCAATTGATTGTGCAGCGACTGTTCCAACTGCTTCACCAACTTCGACAGTTTCGCCAGTTGCCAAGTTACGGCCATAGCAATATTTGCAGACCCCATGTTGCGTGTTGCAAGTAAAGACAGAGCGGATCGTCACTGATTTAATCCCAGCATCAACAATTTGCTGTGCAATGGCATCATCAATCATCACGTTCTTACCCACAATTTCTTTACCGGTTTTCGGATTAACCACTGATTTCATGGTGTACCGACCTAATAGGCGATCATACAATGGTTCAATGACCTCATTGCCTTCAGTAATTGCGGAAATGGTCAAGCCACGATCAGTGCCACAGTCTTCTTCCCGAACAATAACATCTTGGGCAACATCGACTAAACGCCGTGTAAGGTAGCCAGAGTTAGCAGTCTTCAAAGCTGTATCGGTCATCCCTTTCCGGGCACCATGGGTCGAAATAAACATTTCCATGACAGATAAGCCTTCCCGGAAGTTAGAGATAACAGGTAATTCCATGATTTGGCCGTTCGGCGCAGCCATCAAGCCACGCATTCCGGCTAACTGCGTAAAGTTAGATACATTACCACGAGCACCGGAATCACTCATCATGAAGATTGGGTTATTCGCTGGCATGTTATCCATCAGCCGTTTCTGGATCTGATCCTTAACACCGTTCCAAACACCGATAACACGTTGATAACGTTCATCATCCGTAATCAGCCCACGCCGGAATTGTTTTGTAATTGTTGCAACTTGCTTATGCGCATCAGCAACTAACGCTGGTTTTTCTGGTAAGTCTTTAACGTCGGCAACACCAACTGTAATACCAGACAATGTGGCTTGCGTGTAGCCTAATGTCTTCATCCGGTCTAGTAACTCTGACGTTTCCGTTACCCGGTAAATATTGAAGACTTGCGCGATAATGTCCGCTAAGAAACCTTTATCAAAAGGCTTAATCAAATCACGATCTTTGAACAATGCTTTAATATCCGTTGCCGGATCAGCAAAGAATTGATCATCAATACCAGACATTAAGTTTCCATTGGTTGGTTCATTCAAATAGACAAAGTTCTTTGGCAAAATCTCATTAAACATCACTTTACCAACAGAAGTTAACATAATTTTATGCCGTTGTGCATCTGTAAATGGCTTGTCAGATAACGAATCAGTAGCTAAGCCAATCCGTGTGTGCCGCTGAACATAACCATTTTGCAAAGCCATTAGCACTTCATTACTGTCCTTAAAGATCATACCTTCACCAATAGCGCCTTTTTCTTCTGTGGTCAAGAAGTAATTACCTAAAACCACATCCTGTGAAGGAGTTGCAATTGGCTTACCATCTTTAGGCGCTAAGATATGGTGGGCAGCAAGCATCAACATCCGTGCTTCTGCTTGTGCTTCATCTGATAGCGGAACATGAATGGCCATCTGGTCCCCATCAAAGTCGGCGTTGTAGGCTTCGCAAGCTAATGGATGTAGTCGAATGGATTTGCCATCAACTAAAACAGGTTCAAAAGCTTGAATCCCTAAACGGTGCAATGTTGGCGCCCGGTTCAATAAAACAGGGTGTTCTTTGATAACATCTTCTAAAACATCCCAGATGTCTTCATCACGCCGGTCAATTTTACGTTTGGCATTTTTAACATTAGACGCTAACTCGCGCTTAACTAATTCATGCATTACGAAAGGCTTGAACAATTCAAGGGCCATATCACGCGGTAAACCACACTGATAAAATTTCAAAGTTGGGCCAACATCGATAACTGAACGACCAGAGTAGTCCACTCGTTTACCCAGTAAGTTCTGCCGGAAACGACCTTGCTTCCCCTTTAACATGTGGGAAAGTGACTTTAGTGGTCGATTTCCGGGTCCAGTTACAGGACGGCCCCGCCGGCCATTATCGATCAGTGCATCGACAGCTTCTTGTAACATCCGTTTTTCGTTTTGCACAATAATATTTGGTGCATTAAGGTCTAATAGCCGTTTCAACCGATTGTTCCGGTTGATAACCCGGCGATATAAGTCGTTTAGATCAGATGTGGCAAAACGGCCACCTTCCAATTGAACCATAGGCCGCAAATCCGGTGGGATAACCGGAATAGCATCCATTACCATCCAACTAGGTTGGTTACCAGATTGCCGGAAAGCATCCAGAATATCTAATCGCCGGATAGCACGTGTCCGTTTTTGGCCTTGTGCGCTCTTCAATGTTTCTTTCAGTTCACTAACTTCTTTATCGAGATCAACATCATCGAGCAATTCTTTGATTGCTTCAGCACCCATCTTAGCCTTAAATTTATGACCGTACTGTTCATACTTTTCACGATATTCACGTTCAGTTAATAACTGTTTTCTTTCTAGTACTGTATCACCAGGATCGATGACAACGTAAGAAGCAAAATAAATGATTTCTTCTAACGCACGGGGACTCATGTCTAATACCAAACCCATCCGGCTTGGAATCCCTTTAAAGTACCAGATATGAGAAACAGGAGCTGCTAATTCAATGTGACCCATCCGTTCACGCCGTACTTTTGAACGAGTAACTTCAACGCCACACCGGTCACAGACAATGCCTTTATAACGAATCCGTTTATATTTACCGCAGGCACATTCCCAATCTTTGGTCGGCCCAAAGATCCGCTCATCGAATAAGCCATCGCGTTCAGGCTTTAATGTCCGGTAGTTAATCGTTTCTGGCTTTTTAACTTCACCATACGACCAACTACGTATTTTATCAGGAGATGCAAGTCCAATTTGCATGCTCTCAAATTTATTGACATCTATCACTTAGCTGACCTCCTATTTATTTTCGTCGTTACTGGCATTTGCTGCTTCTTCGGCTGCCTTTTTAGCCTTTTGTTCTTCTTGCTCTTTGGCGAATTTACTTAAAGCATCAACATTCATGCCATCATCGTCTTCGTCATCCATATCACGTAATTCAATTTCTTTTTTGTCAGCATCTAGTACTTTCATGTCTAAGCCTAGCGATTGCAATTCTTTAACCAGTACACGGAAAGATTCAGGAACACCTGGTTTTGGAATCGACTCACCTTTAACGATTGATTCGTAGGTTTTAACCCGGCCAACCACATCATCAGATTTATAAGTCAAAATTTCTTGCAAGGTGTACGCTGCACCATAAGCTTCAAGGGCCCAAACTTCCATTTCACCAAAACGCTGGCCACCAAACTGTGCTTTACCACCTAGCGGCTGCTGAGTGACTAATGAATACGGTCCAATTGCCCGTGCATGCATCTTATCATCAACCATGTGGGCTAATTTCATGTAATACATAACACCAACGGAAATCCGGTTTGCAAACGGCTCTCCGGTACGCCCGTCATAAAGAATTGACTTTGCGTCATCGTCCATGTTGGCTTCCTTAACGGCATGCCAGATATCTTGGTCTTGTGCCCCATCAAAAACAGGTGTGGCAACATGAATACCTAAGTTACGGGCAGCCATCCCTAAGTGTAATTCGATCACCTGACCAATATTCATCCGGGAAGGAACACCCATCGGACTCAAGCAGATATCAACTGGTGTGCCATCCGGCAAGTAAGGCATGTCTTCTTCAGGTACCACAATGGAAACTGTCCCTTTGTTACCGTGACGGCCGGCCATTTTATCACCGACTTGGATTTTACGTTTCTGAGCAATGTAAACCCGAACCATCATGTTAACACCAGGTGACAGTTCATCACCGTCTTCACGAGTGAAGATTTTGACGTCTTGGATGATACCACCGCCACCATGCGGTACGCGTAAAGATGTATCCCGGACTTCACGTGCTTTTTCACCAAAGATAGCGTGCAGTAGTCGTTCTTCTGCCGACAATTCAGTGACCCCTTTAGGCGTTACTTTGCCGACTAATAAATCGCCGTCACGAACTTCAGCGCCGATCCGGACAATACCAAATTCATCAAGGTCTTTTAATGCATCTTCCCCGACATTTGGAATTTCACGGGTGATTTCTTCCGGTCCTAATTTAGTATCTCGTGCTTCTGATTCATATTCTTCAATGTGAATTGAAGTGTACGCATCATCACGAACTAATTTTTCAGATAACACAATCGCATCTTCATAGTTATACATATTCCAAGTCATAAAAGCGATAATTGGATTTTGACCTAAAGCTAATTCGCCATTTTCCATCGCTGGTCCATCCGCTAAGATTTCGTTAGCATCAACTTGATCGCCTAATTTAACGATCGGCCGCTGGTTATAGCTTTTACCTGAATTAGAACGTTGAAATTTCATCAATTGATACTTGTCTAATGTGCCATCTTCACGCCGGATACGAATTTGTTTTGCATCGACATAGTCAACTGTTCCCGCATGCTTAGCAACTAACGCAGAACCAGAGTCATGAGCAGCTTTGTACTCCATCCCAGTTCCAACTAAAGGCGCATGTGGGTTAATCAACGGCACTGCCTGCCGCTGCATGTTGGCCCCCATCAATGCCCGGTTAGAGTCATCATTTTCCAAGAACGGAATGCAAGCTGTCGCAACTGAAACAACCTGTTTAGGTGAAACGTCCATGTAGTCAACCCGGTCAGTTGAAATTTCCATGTTATCTTCTTCACGCCGCGCCAAAACGGTATCATCAACAAAAGAACCATCTTCATTTAATGGTGAGTTAGCTTGGGCAACAACGTAATTATCTTCTTCATCGGCAGTTAAATAATCAATCTTATCCGTTACTTTGTGGGTATTCCAATCAACCCGCCGGTAAGGTGTTTCGATAAAACCATATTTATTGACCACCGCATAAGTTGCCAAACTGTTAATCAACCCAATGTTAGGTCCTTCAGGTGTTTCAATCGGGCACATCCGGCCATAATGCGTATAGTGCACATCCCGAACTTCATAACTTGCTCGATCACGAGTTAAACCGCCTGGCCCTAAGGCTGATAAACGCCGTTTATGCGTTAATTCACCCAGTGGATTAGTTTGGTCCATAAATTGTGATAACTGCGAAGAACCAAAGAATTCTTTAATTGAGGCAACCACTGGCCGAATATTGATCAATTGTTGTGGTGTCACCGTACTAGTATCTTGAATGGACATCCGTTCGCGGACAACCCGTTCCATCCGGGACAAGCCAATTCGAAATTGGTTTTGCAACAATTCACCAACCGAACGAATCCGCCGGTTACCTAAATGGTCGATATCATCAGTTGAACCAATGCCATCTTGTAAGTTCAAGAAGTAATTCATCGATGCAATGATGTCCGCTGGCCGAATGTGCTTCCAACTTAATTCGATGTGGCCGTTACCGATAATTGGGACAATTTCTTCTGGGTTCTTCTTAGACTGTACTTTAATCGTCTGTAAAATCATCGGTTCTGTAACTGCTGCTTCATCAGACGGTGTATAAGTGGTAGTCATGAAATCTTCACGATCCAAATAAGGACTTAATTTTTCCATGATTTGCCGGTCAACAACGTCACCTTTTTGTGCAATCACTTCGCCAGTATCTGGGTCAGCTAATGTTTCAGCTAACGTTTGGTTGAGTAAACGGGTCTTCAACGATAATTTCTTGTTCATCTTATAACGACCAACTGGTGCTAAATCATAGCGCTTAGGATCAAAGAAACGTGCGTTTAATAAGCTACGTGAACTATCTGCTGTTTTAGGTTCACCAGGCCGCAACCGTTCATAAATATCCTTTAATGATTCTTCAACTCGGGAATCATCCGCATTTTTATGCACATCTTTTTCTAAAGTCAGCATCAAGCTTTCGTTATGACCTAACATCCCGATAATGTCATCATCAGAGCCAAACCCTAAAGCACGGATTAACTCCGTCAACGGAATTTTACGGGTCCGATCAATCCGAACATAAGAAATATTTTTCGCATCTGTTTCAAGCTCTAACCAAGCACCACGGTTAGGAATAACTGTTGCGCCGTAAATTGTCCGACCATTTTTATCTAACTGGCTGTTGTAATAAACGCCAGGAGAACGAACTAACTGCGAAACAATCACCCGTTCTGCACCATTGATAATAAATGTCCCTTGGTCAGTCATCAGCGGGAAATCACCGAAAAAGACATTTTGTGATTTGATTTCGCCTGTTTGATGATTGGTCAACCGTAACGTAACGTGTAATGGGGCAGAATAGTTAGCATCGTGTTGCCGCGCCTCTTCAACCGTATACTTAGGCTCTAACAATTCATAATCAACAAATTCTAAGGACAAATTACCAGCGAAATCATCAATTGGCATGATATCGTTGAACATTTCTTTTAAGCCTTCATCTAAAAACCAGTTATACGAATTAGTTTGAATCTCAATTAAATTTGGAAGATCCAATACTTCTTTAATTCGTGAATAACTGCGACGAGTACGGTGTTTACCGTATTTAACCAAATGGCCTGCCAATTTGTTCACTCCTTCTATAAATTCTGCAGTGTCTAGCAAACTCTGCAAATAACAATGACATCTAAACTAAGCAATATTACAATTTGATTACAAAAATTAAGTTTAGATAACATTTGCTGATTTGAACTGTTTTGCGGCAAAAAAAAACCAAAAATAGGACGCCATCTCGCAAAATTTTGTCGACTACTTTTGTTTTTCTATTCATGCCGCCTACGGACAATAGATCGCAGGCTAGACTATTTCACAGTTTTTAGCAACTTCTAATACTACACGCCACAACGATTTTTGTCAACCCAACTGTTGTTAGTTCTAAACACGTTGCTTTCTTATCATGTCACCAGCTTTAACCGGGTGAGTGACTGGGACTTTACAAATCATCATGGCATCCGGTGCTCGGTACAAGATATCGTTGTCTCGATCCCACAAGCGGGTGACTTTCTGTTGACTATGAGTGAAGTGCGGCCCATAAAATTCAATCTGGTCACCCACGCCAAAATTATTCCGCTGCTGGATAATTGCTAAATGACGCTGTTCATCATAACCGAGCACTTCACCTACAAAGCTGTAATGCGGCCGTTTACGACGCTTGCCAAACAATTCATCATCTGCCGTCGGTGTCCCATAATAAAAGCCAGTGGACATTTCCCGCTGAGCGACTTTCCACAATTCATCCACCCATTCAGGCTTCAATACATAATGATCTGGATCAGCGCAGTAACTATCCACCGCCTGCCGGTAAACATTAGCAACCGTTGACACATAGTGAATCGATTTCATCCGTCCTTCAATTTTAAAACTATTGACGCCAGCTTCGACCAAATCGGGAATATGCTGAATCATCGCTAAATCCACTGCACTCATTGAAAAAGCTTCACCATTTTTCAATTGAGATTGCTTAACTCCTGGGTGCGGCATTTCGAATAAGTCGTATTTCCAACGGCAGTTCTGTGCGCAACCGCCCCGATTAGCATCGCGTAAAGACAAATGATTGGACAAAACACAGCGACCTGAATAGCCGATACACATCGCACCATGAATGAATGCTTCCAATTGAACATTGGTGTGCCGCCGCATCTCTTTAATTTCAGCAATACCAACCTCTCGCGCTAAAACAACACGTTCTAAGCCAACCTGCTGCCAAAAATTAAGGGCTGCGTAATTAGTGGTTGATGCTTGTGTTGATAGATGCACTGGTAACCCTGGCGCTTGCGTAATGGCAATTTCAATTAAGGATGGATCAGAGACAATCACTGCACTGATACCGATGTCACGTAACTTACGGAAAAATGCACCAGCGCCAGCAACATCGCCTTCGTGTGCAACAATGTTAGCTGCAACGTAAATTTTAGCATGGTGCGCATTCGCATAAGCCACGCCTTGTTTCATTTGGTCAAAAGAAAAATTACCCGCACGGGAGCGTAAACCGTAAGCTTCCCCACCAATATAAACAGCATCAGCACCATAATTAATGGCAACTTTTAATTTTTCCAAGGTTCCCGCTGGCGCTAAAATTTCTGGTTTATTTTTAATTGTTCTCATTATCGCACCTCACTTGGTTCTATTGTATAAAAACCAGTATCTAAACCTCGGTTAGCTGGCTGATGAGCATTAACCTGTTCAGACAATGTGGCAGCTAATTCAGAAGACCATTGATCAGTTAACAGTGCTTTTTTTGCCTGTGCAAACTGACTAACAATTTTAACAAAACCAGCTTCGTCTGCAAATAAACCATCTAGTTTCCAATCGTTTAAACCTAATGCCTGTAGCTGTGCTAATTTAGTGATTAAATTAAGATCATTGTTTGCAAAAATATGGGTGCCATTAATATCTTCATAAATTGAATAATGAGTCTGTGGCTTATGTGGTGCGGAAATAAATAGACCACGTTTACGATCAGAGCGATTTTGATGCTGCTTGACAAAATCAAAATAATTATGCACAAGCGGACGCCCTGATTGATGAATGCAAGTTGCACCATATACTTGCACTTCTGCTGGAATCCGCAACTCCGGCGCTAATTGAACCAGTTCCGCATAAGGAATCTCCCGGGCTAATACAGCACCGCTAGCACCCTGTTGTGCCCAAAAATTAATCTGGCGGGCACTAGTCATCAATACTTCACTATCGTAGATATAAGCTAATGGCAATTTTAACTGGTGCAAAATATACACCACACCAGGATCACCGACCATAATGTGATCAACTTTCAACTTAGATAGAAATTTCAAATAATCTCCAACTAAGTTAATCCGATCATTGTGCATTAGCGCATTAACTGCAACAGTTACTTTTTTCCCTGCGCGGTGAACCAGCTTAACTACCTGCGCCAGCGCTTCTGGCTTAAAACTATGGGGTAGACGCAGACCAAACTGATCTTCCCCTAAATATATCGTATCTGCACCAGCAGCAAGCAGTGCTTTTACTTGCTGATAAGACGCAGCAGTTGCAATCAGGTTAATCAAAACATTCGCTTCTTTCTCACCATAATGTGATTTTAGAATACCATAATTTTAGGTAAAAATGAATGTGATGTCATTTTAGCACGGCACTTTCAGCTAAAAATAAGAAAATCGAGTAAGCAAAATTTCATTTGCTTACTCGATTTTAATCTTATACCGTTGCGTTAAGCTTTAACGGGTGAATGTGGATTTTGTTTTGGTTCACGTACTTTAACTGTAATTTCACCTTTACGTGCGCCAATCGTGACAGAATCCCCAATTTTAATGTGGCCTGTCAGCAATTCTTCACTCAACCGATCTTCAACTTCTTGTTGTAAAGCTCGCCGAATCGGTCGCGCCCCGTACTCAGGATCAAATCCAACTTTAGCGATCACATCAACTGCTGCTGGCGTAATTTTAACGTTGATTTTTTGCGCCTTAAGCCGTTGCAATACATTCTTGGACATAATTTTAACAATTTCATGTAATTCCGGTTTAGTCAAAGAATGGAAAACAACAATTTCATCAATCCGGTTAATAAACTCAGGCCGGAACGATTTCTTTAGTTCTTCTAAAATGCGACTGCGCATCGTTGTATAATCTTGTTGAACATCTTGAGCACCAAAGCCGACTGATTTTTCATCCCGCAAGGCTGTTGCCCCTAAGTTAGAGGTCATAATTAAAATTGTATTACGGAAATCTACACGCCGTCCCTTTGAATCAGTTAAATAACCGTCATCCAAAACCTGCAATAAAATGTTAAAGACATCTGGGTGTGCTTTTTCAACTTCATCCAGTAAAACCACTGAATAAGGTTTTTGCCGCACTTTTTCTGTCAGCTGACCACCTTCGTCGTAGCCGACATAGCCAGGCGGTGCTCCCACCAGCCGCGAGGTAGAATATTTCTCCATGTATTCGGACATATCAACCCGAATCATATTATCCTCGGAGCCAAACATTGCTTCAGCTAAAGCTTTTGCCAATTCTGTTTTCCCAACACCAGTCGGTCCCAAGAACATAAAAGAACCAATTGGACGTTGCGGATCTTTTAAGCCGCTACGAGCCCGCCGAATTGCACGTGAAACCGCCGAGACAGCTTCTTTTTGTCCTACAACTCGATGGTGCAACACTTTTTCCAAATTAACTAGCCGATCAGTTTCACTTTTACGTAATTGGGTCAAAGGCACCCCGGTCCATTGCGAAACAACGTCAGCAATGTCTTCTGGTGTTACCTTAACATCTTTGCGGATACCATTAGCAGGTGCTTTAGCAGCTTTAGCAGCTAATTTATCCTTAACTTTCATTTCATCTTCACGCAATTTTGCAGCTTTTTCGAAGTCTTGCGCATCAATTGCTTGTTCTTTTTGTTTAGTCAGTTGTTTTAATTCAGTTTCCATCTTTGTTTCCGGTGTTTTGACGCTAGCAGCATCTAAACGCACAGAAGCAGCTGATTCATCCACTAAATCAATTGCCTTATCCGGTAGAAAACGATCACTGATATAACGTGACGATAAAACAACCGCCTCATGAATGGCAGCATCGGTAATTGTCAAACCATGATGCTCTTCATACCGGCTACGTAGACCTAACAAAATTTGTTCTGCTTCTTTTTCAGAAGGCTCATTAACCTGAATGGTAGCAAAACGTCGCTCTAAAGCTGCATCTTTTTCAATGTGCTTTTGGTATTCATCTAAGGTTGTTGCACCGATAACTTGCATTTCTCCACGAGCTAACGCTGGTTTCAAAATATTGGAAGCATCAATTGCACCCTCAGCGCCACCAGCGCCAATTAAAGTATGCAACTCATCAATAAAGAGAATGACATGCCCATCTTTGTAAATTTCATCAATTACTTTTTTCAGACGGTCTTCAAACTCACCCCGGTACTTAGTCCCTGCAACTAATGAGCCCATATCTAGCATCATCAGGCGTTTTTTAGCCATGTCAGAAGGAACATCACCAGCGATAATTTTTTGTGCTAAACCTTCTGCTATAGCAGTTTTCCCAACACCAGGTTCACCAATTAAAACTGGATTATTCTTGGTCCGCCGCGACAGTACTTGAATTAAGCGACGAACTTCCTTATCACGACCAACAACCGGATCCATTTGATTTTCCCGCGCTAACTGGGTCAGATCACGTGCTAACGAGTCTAGCGTTGGCGTACCAGCTTTAGCTTGTGCTTGCCGGCCACGAGACATATTGCGTCGCTTAGCGGCTGTGTCACTAATGCCTAGTTTTTTTAAGACCAACTGCCGGGTTTTGCTTAAACTTAAGTCAAGATTAGTTAAAATCCGAGCCGCTAAAATATCATCTTCGCGTAACAAGCCTAACAAAATGTGTTCAGTCCCAATTTTCATGGCACCCATCCGTTTAGCTTCATCACCAGCAAAAGATAAAATTTGTTTTGCTTTAGGCGCATAAGGTAAATACGTCTCACTTTGTGCCTTCGGCGAGTGGCCATACCCAGTAAAACGTTCAATTTCTTCACGAATATCTGTATCAGTGATGGATAACTGACGTAGTGTTTTACCCGCAATCCCGTCTGTCTCCAGAATCAGCGCTAATAATAAGTGCTCGGTACCAACCGCATGATGCCGGAAATACTTGGCTTGCTCTTGTGCTAAAACTAATACATTTTTCGCACTAGGTGTAAATAAATTGTCCATAAACGTCCCTCACTTTACTTACTCACGTTCGTATCGTAAATGATTCAAAATACCAATCAAAATATGGGCTCGTAGTTGTGCTTCAAACTCTCGGTCCGCAACAGCTAATGTTTCATGACTTGTAGCAGCCAAGATCAAATTAGCTTCTTTACGCCCGATAATACGATCATCATACAGTTTTTGAACTAATGCTAATGCATCGCGCTGGTTGATTTGTTCACCAATCAGTTGGATCATTGTATCCAGCATATCACGGTCATCAAGTAATTTCACCTTTTCGATCCGGATATAGCCGCCACCACCGCGTTTGCTTTGGACTAAATAACCACGTTGAATGGTAAAACGGGTTTTAATCACATAATTAATCTGGGAAGGGACACAATTAAACAGCGCTGCAATTTCAGAACGTTTAATTTCAACACGTTCTGATTCTGCAAGTATTTGCTTTAGATAGGCTTCAATAATATCAGAAATATTTCGCCCTTGCATCTTTTTCACCCTTAACTTTGACTAATATTGACTATTATTATAGATGAAATTATTGTAATTGCAAAGTAATCCGTTGTTTTTCTTTAAACAGATAAGCAATCAACCCCTACAATATTGCAGTAAAAGGGCACTTAAACTAGTACAAAAAAACACAACTAACTAAGTAAGTTAGTTGTGCCATTAATAGTGACTAGCATCTAGTCCTGATTAGCCGACTAATTGAAATATTGTTCAGCAGCTGCTAATGCTTTGCCACCATAAACAGTACTTGGGCCACCACCCATTAAAATTGCAATTTGTACTGTTTCATTGATTTCTTCTTGAGTCGCACCAGCTTTGATGGCACTGTTTGTATGTGACATAATGCACCCTTCACAACGGATTACAATGCCAATTGCTAGTGACATTAATTCTTTTGTTTTTGTATCGATGCTACCTGCAGCGATAGCGCCGCTATGTAACTTCTTAAAACCATTACCCGCTTCGCCTGCAGCTTTAAACACTTTTTTATTATTTTCGTTCAATTCTGCTAGTTTTGCTTTATAGTCTGTTGCCATAGTAAACACTCCTTATTTTTAGAATACGCTTACATTATAACCGGCAACTGAATCAGAGACAACATTTATGTGATAATTATCACATAGGTTTCATCACTTTCTTAATTTCGTTAGATTATAATTAAAGACAAGTCGCATAAAAATTTTGCAAATAAAGGCTCTACAATATCTGTTGTTGGTAATAGATTTATCTATTATTGATGGCAGATTT
>NZ_AYYI01000033.1 GCF_001436505.1 Loigolactobacillus rennini DSM 20253
CTTACCGCCCAGAAAGCAGCTTAATAAAGTTGTCCAATTTTAAGGGTTCACTTCAACAAAGCGGTTTATCCGTTAATTTTATTTCTAGTCTAGAACGATTGGATAAGCAGAATATCAGTATTCAAAAATTAATTGCAATTGCCAATGCTTTGGATGTCAGTGTGATTGATTTATTAAAAGGCGATCAAGCAGATTTTTCTGAATTACCATTATATGCACAGTTATTGATTAAACGATTAGCGTCAATGGATTCCTGTCAAGCTAATCAAGTTGCTAAGCATCTATTAGCGTTAATTAATGATTTAAAATGCAAATCGTAGATTGAAAAAGCGGTTGCATGAATAGATGTGATTATAGTGGGAAAATTGTTATGCTGAAAGTAGCGTTTCGATTCAGGAGTTTTAAAATTAAGTTCAATCAAAGGAGTTGTTTTCGTGTTAGCTATTAAGCAGTTAAGCAAACAGTTTGGTACTAAAAAAGTGTTAAACCAAATTGATTTTTCGGTGCAGCCTGGGCGGATTGTCGGGCTGTTGGGCAAAAATGGGGCAGGTAAAACTACCATTTTTCATAGTATCCTCAATTTTATTCAGTACCAGGGACAAATAGTTTGGGATGATCATCAGTTAACAGAGCGGGATTATGATCGGATTGGTTATTTACCTGAAGAGCGTAGTTTAATGACTAAACTAACAGTTGCACAGCAAGTTATTTATTTAGCCAATTTAAAGGGAATGCGTACAAAAGTTGTGAAGAAAATTTTGCCCGATTGGTTAACAGCCTTACAAGTTAAAGGGGGTGCGGCTGACAAAATTGCCAGCTTATCTAAAGGTAATCAGCAAAAAATCCAGTTGATCTGTACCTTGATTCATCAACCGGATTTAATTATTTTGGATGAACCTTTTAGTGGATTAGATCCGTTAAATACGGCACTATTAAGAAATATTATTCTGCGGGAAAAGAAACGTGGGGCGATGATTTTATTTTCTGATCATAATATGAATAATGTGGAAAATATTTGCGATGATATTGTTTTAATCAATCAAGGCCAGGTGCGGTTAAAAGGAGAAATGATCCAAATCCGGGAACAGTATGGTAGTACCCGGATTATTGTGGAAACACCGCTTAAAGCTGCCGCTTTAAAAAGTTTGCCGCATGTGTGTTCAGTCACGCCCATTCGCAATCGTTATCGGATAATTATTGAAGATGAAAAATACGGGCCAGAAATTTTTGCAGCAGTTTCAGGTGGCCAATACATAAAAGCCTTTGATCAGCAGCCTCCGACGTTAACAGAAATTTTCAAACAGGAGGTAGACCAATGAGAAAAATTGGTGTGGTGATTAAGCAAACTTATTTACGGCAGGTTAAGTCATGGAGCTTTGTTGCATTGATTTTGACACCCTTTATTTTTTTATTGTTAATGTTTGGCATCAGTTATCTATCCGTTGGTAATGCAACTGAAAATGATGCACTTGCAGTAGTGGCAAGTTCAGCTACGCAAAGGCAGGCTACTGTGAAAGCATTAAAAACGCAGCAAGTCAAATTAAATCGGCGATATACGACGAGACCACAAGCAAAACAAGCCTTGAAAAATGATAAAATCAGCGGCTATGTTGTTGCTCAGACAAAGGCGCAACAAGTTCAATTTCAGTATTATGGGACCACTGCTTTAAGTAAACGCACAAAAAATCAATTGTTAGCTGCTGCCGTCCAAAAGCAACAGGCCTTAAACTTCAGCGCTGCAGCGCTGACGTCCAAGCAAGCAGCTGCACTTAGTCGTGCACCAAGCTTTAAACAGCATGTTATTAACACTAGCGTAGATAAAAATAAAACAATCAAACTAATCTCATTTATGTTGTTATTATTTATGATGTATTTTATTTTACTGACCTATACTGCGACAACTGCGCAAGAAATTGCTTCTGAAAAAGGAACCAAAATCATGGAAGTCATTTTTTCAAGCACCAAGGCTGAAAATTATTTTTATGGTAAAATTACAGGAATTTTATTGGTGATGTTGACTCAATTACTGATTTATGGCGTCGGCGGTATGGCTATTTATGCTTTAACTCCTAGAATTAAATTGCTGGCAGATTTTTTGAAGCAACATCAAACTTTAATTGATGGGGTGTTGCATCATTTATTGTCATTTAATTTAGTTTACGTTGTTTTAGGTGTGTTGATTTATACGGTTTTAGCGGCGCTGTGTGGCGCGTTGGTCACCCGACCAGAGGATGCAACTAAAGCAACGCAGCCTGCAATGTATTTAATTATGATTGGTTTTTTAGGTGCTTTAGCTTTAAATCAAGCACCCAACAACTTTTTTGTTAAACTTTTTTCGTATATTCCGTTTTTGTCTTCTTTTTTCATGCCTATCCGGTTAATCAACCAAACTGTGTCAGCTTGGGGTAATTTTGCATCAATGGGAATTTTAGTGCTGGCTACTTGCGGGCTAACGTTTTACATCAGTCATATTTATTCAGGCCTAGTTTTGCAGACTGACGAAATGGGTTTGCTTAAAAGTTTTAGGCGGGGAATCACCATTAAGTAACGTTTTTAAGATTTTTTGTTAATCGCTAATTTTTAGTGGACATTTGTAAGAAAACGGTTTATTATAAAAATGTAAAGTTGAATAAAGAAATTCTTCGGGGCAGGGTGAAATTCCCGACCGACGGTAATGAGCTAGCTGCTTAAAGTCCGTGACCCGCGTATGCGGTGGATCTAGTGAGAATCTAGAACCGACAGTAAAGTCTGGATGGGAGAAGAATTAACGTTTAGCCTAATCAGTAAGAACCGTTTTTTAGTTTAGCGCTTACAATGATTAGCTTCATACGATAGCAAAGCCCTGTAGAATTTTTTCTACAGGGCTTTTATTTTGTTTGAAAGGAGGAAAATAATGCAAGCAGATAAAATGTACATGAAAAAAGCAGTGGCTTTAGCCAAAAAGGGACGCTGGCATACCTACCAAAATCCATTAGTTGGTGCGGTGATTGTTAAAAATGGTCAGATTATTGCAACAGGCTACCATGCTAAATATGGTGCTTGGCACGCTGAAAAAATGGCTTTGGCAACTTGTTCACACCCTGAAGAATTAAAAGGTTCAACTTTATATGTCACTTTAGAACCTTGTGCGCATTATGGGAAGCAACCACCTTGTGTGCAGGCTGTCATTGACAGTGGCATTAGTCGTGTTGTGATTGGGCAAGTGGATCCCAATCCATTAGTCACTGGCAAAGGCATACAACGCCTTAAAGACCATCACATTACGGTGAAGGTTGGTGTTGGACAGGAGTTGGTGGCAGCTTTAAATCCACACTATAATTATTTTTATCAGCACGGGCTACCTTACATCACACTGAAACAAGCGCTTAGCTTAGACGGTAAAATGACTAGTTACCAAGGCAGACGAACGCAAATTACTGGTAGAGCTGCCAATCAGTTAGTCCATGCCGAACGACAAGCTTACCAAGCAATTTTAGTAGGAAGTGGGACAATTATTGCTGATAATCCGCAGTTATTACCTAAGCCGCAGGAGGATCATGTCCCAATTAGGATCATTTTAGATCGGCGCGGTCGTACTTTACATTTTGATCAGTACCATGTTTTTGCAACAACTGAGCCGATTTGGATATTTACTAAACCTGAGTTGGTGCACTTACCCACACCACCACATGTGAAATTAATCGGCTTGACCGAACCGACTGTAAAAGCAGTTGTCGCTTATTTAGCACAACAAAAAATTCAATCTGTCTATGTGGAAGGTGGTGCTACCATTCACCGAGCATTTTTGGCTGCAGGAAGTTATCAAGAAATTGTGACCTATTTGGCGCCTAAAATATTGGGAACAGGATTAAGTGCCTTTGCCGGTAAGGAAGCCATTGATACAACCGAATTACAGTTTGACCGTATTGAAAAAGTCGGAACGGATTTAAAAATTGTTAGCAAGCGGAGGCCATAGCATGTTTACAGGATTAATTCAAGATGTGGGGACAGTTTATACGGCCAGAAAATTGCAACATCATATTCAACTGACTATAAAAGTTAGCCAGCTTGAGGTACTAGCGGATTATAAATTAGGAGATAGTATGGCAATCAATGGCGTTTGTTTAACGGCAGTTCAGGTCAAACCACCTTATTTTACCGTTGATGTCACCCCAGTTACTTATCAAAAAACAAATTTAGGTCGTTTAAAAAATGGTGCCCCGGTTAATTTAGAAAGGGCGTTAAGAGCAGATCAACGTTTTGAAGGCCACTTTGTTTTTGGACACGTAGATACTACAACTAAATTATTGCAGAAACAACGGGTGGAAAATATGTTGCAATTGTACTTTTACCGGCCACCACAAATTAGTGATGAGATTATCGCACAAGGTGCAATTGCCATCAATGGTGCTAGTTTAACGATAGCAACTGTAAGACCAGGGGCCTTTAGCATCGCACTAATCCCCCATTCTTTAGCACAAACTAATTTTGCTAACTTAACTATTGGCAGTGTCGTTAATCTTGAAACAGACATGTTAGGGAAATACGTTAAACAATTATTGAAAAATTAGGAGGCAAGTGTCATGTTAAATCAAAAAATTGAACACGCAGTGGCCGCATTAAAAGCTGGGAAACTAATTATTGTGGCAGATAATGAGGATCGTGAAGCAGAAGGTGATATGATCGGTTTAGCAAGCCAAGTAACACCAGCCAATGTTAATTTTATGACTAAACACGCGCGGGGGTTGCTTTGCGCACCAGTAACACAACAATTAGCACAACAGTTGGATTTACATCCAATGACGACGCACGGTAATGATGCTTTTGGTACGGCATTTACAATCAGTGTGGATCACCGCTCGACTTCTACTGGCATTTCGGCATTTGATCGTGCCCAAACGATTGCTAAATTAGCGGATGACACGAGTCAAGCGGCAGATTTTTATCGCCCAGGGCATGTCTTTCCGTTGATTGCAAAAGCTGGTGGTGTTCGGGAACGTGGCGGTCACACTGAAGCGGCAATTGATTTAGCAAAATTGGCTGGGGAGCAAGCAGCCTATATCTGTGAAGTTTTGCAAGATGATGGCCACATGGCGCGACGGCCAACGTTGAAACAATTGGCTCAGCGCTGGCAGCTAGATTTTATCACCATTGCGGAATTACGCGAATATTTGGCAAGCCGACAACAAAAACCAGAAGTTTCAGTCAAGCTGCCTAATCGATATGGAAAATTCCAACTATCGCTTTACTTAGATGATAAGGGTAAAGAACAGCTTGTTTTGTCATTAGGTGATTTGAAGCATGCCAAAGCACCTTTGATTCGAATTCAATCAGAATGCTTAACAGGGGATGTTTTTGGTTCTCACCGGTGTGACTGCGGTGAGCAGTTAGATTTAGCAATGAAAGAAATTGCAGCAGCAGGTGCTGGCGCGGTCCTATATTTACGGCAAGAAGGCCGGGGAATTGGTCTATTGGACAAACTACGCGCTTATCATTTACAAGAGCAAGGGCTTGATACTTATGATGCTAATGTAGCATTGGGCTTTCCAGCAGACGCGCGGCATTACGCAGTTGCTGCGTGGTTATTAAAAAATGAAGGGGTCAGCAAAATTAAATTGTTGACTAATAATCCTGATAAAATCACACAATTGGAACAAAATGGGATTGAAGTTGTGGCCCGGCAGCCATTACAAACAACTGTTTATCAGGAAAATAAGCGCTATTTACAAACAAAAAAAGTGAAATTTCATCAATTGTTAAGTCTCTAAAGAAAGGATGTTTAGCATGAATATTTTTAATGGACAATATCAAGGTAAACAGATTAAAGTCGCCATTGTGATTGCCAGATTTAACGAACTAGTGACACATAAGCTTTTAACTGGGGCTCAGGATAATTTATTGCGCCATGGTGTTGCTGATCGTGATATTGATGTTTATTGGGTACCAGGGGCGTTTGAAATTCCCTTTGTGACTAAAAAGGTGGCAACGTCAGAAAAGTATGACGGCGTGATAACTTTAGGTGCAGTTGTTCGTGGTGAAACGACCCATTATGAGTTAGTTAGCAGTGAAGTGGCAAAAGGCATTGCTACAATTGAATTGCATGCTAAAGTTCCGGTGATGTTTGGGGTATTAACAACTGAAACCATTGAACAGGCGCTGCAGCGTGCCGGTGCAAAAGTGGGTAATAAGGGTAGTGAAGCTGCTCAAGGCTTACTAGAGATGGTCTCTTTAAATCAACAATTATAAATTAAATCATTTTTATGAAGTACGTTTAGTTTTATAAAAAGCGTGTGCTAATGGCTGGTTATTTCCATAGAAATTTATAGGAATTAGCTGCCTGAGCACACGCTTTTTATTGACTAGTTATAAGAAAGCACTAAATTAACCCCATAAACGTGTAAACTTAGTTATAATAATGACATGATCATAATCGCTATATGCTAAATAAAGTGATTAATTAAAGGAAGACTAGTTCAGGAAGAGGGATACGATGCTCGAATTAAAGCATGTTAAGAAATACTATCAAGTGGGGGATACGGTCACTAAAGCATTAGATGACGTTTCCATTGCGTTTCGCCCGCAGGAATTTGTTGCTGTGCTCGGCCCCAGCGGTTCTGGTAAAACCACACTGCTAAATGCACTGGGCGGGCTCGATCGCTATGATTCAGGTGACATGATTGTTAATGGTACCTCTACCAAAAAGTTTAAGGAAACTGATTGGGATGCTTATCGTAACAATACGATCGGGTTTATTTTTCAAAGCTATAACTTAATTGGGCATTTAAGTATTCTTGATAATGTTGAAATGGGGATGACCTTAAGCGGGGTCAGTAAAGCGCAACGCAAAGAAAAAGCGGTAGCAGCTTTAAAACGTGTTGGTTTAGGTCAGCATATGAATAAAGCCATCAACCAATTATCAGGTGGACAAATGCAGCGGGTAGCGATTGCCCGAGCAATTGTTAATGATCCAGATGTTTTACTTTGTGACGAACCAACCGGGGCTTTAGATACCGAAACTAGTGCTCAAATCATGCAAATTATTCAGGAACTTTCCCGGGAGCGGTTAGTGATCATGGTGACCCATAACCCGGATTTAGCTAACCAATATGCAGATCGAGTGGTTGAGTTTGTTGATGGTAAAATTCAACGTGACACTAATCCTTATCATGAAAAGACAGCTCATCATGATTTTCAACTAAAACGGACGAAGATGACTTTTGCCACGGCAATTAAATTATCGTTTAAAAATATCCGTACTAAAAAGGGCCGTACTTTTTTGACAGCTTTTGCGTCTAGCATTGGTATTATTGGTGTAGCGATTGTTTTAAGTTTGTCCAATGGATTTCAAAAACAGATTGATGATACTCAGACTCAAACGTTGGCTAAATTTCCAGTTACCATTTCGCAAGTTGCGACTGATCAGACTAAAGCACAACAAAATATGCAAGATTCTGATCAAGTTAAACCCAATAAAGGTTATGTAGTGGCAGCTAAGGATCAAAATGAAAGTGCACAACACGTTAATCGGATCAATCAGAAGTTTTTAGACTATGTACACCGGATTAATCCAGAATACAGTAATAATATCGGTTATACACGTTTAACTGGCATGAACTTACTCCGTAAAATTAATGGTAAGGTTAAAACGGTTAAGTTTTCAAATTCAAGTGATGCTAGTCAAGACTTACAGAAAAATTTCTCCTCAGTTTCCGGAGTGGGTGTTTCTTCTTTCCCAGAACCTTTAAAAAGTAAAAAGAATAATTTTTTGGAAGCTAATTATAAATTACTAAAAGGTGCTTATCCACAAAAAGCGACAGACGTTGTCGTTGTTGTTAATGGAAAAAATCAAACCAATGTTAACGCACTTAAAAATCTTGGCTTTGACATTAAAGATGGCGAGAAAATCAATTTGAATCAGCTGATTGGCACTAGCATTAAAGTCGCCAATAATGATGATTACTACCAGAAGCTGCCAACAGGAAACTTTGTTCCTAAAGAAGATTTAACTAGTGCTTACCAAGCTAACCAAACGAAAGAATTGAAAATTGTTGGTGTCATTCGGGCAAAACAAAGCAGCAATATGGACTTGTTAGCACCGGGAATTGCTTATTCAGATAAGTTAGTGCGGCAGGTAATTAAAGACAATAAAGCTTCTGCAATTGTCCAAGCACAGCGGCAGAGTAATCGAAACGTCATCACTGGTGAAGCTGTTTCGGGACAGACTAAGGATCAGTTGCTAGCCACATTAGGTGGTGACAGCATGCCTTATAGTATTTTAATTTATCCGAATAACTTTAAAGATAAAGAAAAAGTTTTAAATTATTTGGATCGTTTCAATGAAGGTAAATCAAAACAAGATAAAATTATTTATACTGATTTAGCTGGGACCATGACGGACTTAACTGGTGGTTTAATGGATGCGATCACTTACGTCTTAGTTGCGTTTGCTGGTATCTCGTTAATCACTAGCATGATTATGATCGGTATTCTCACTTATACGTCAGTATTGGAACGGACTAAAGAAATTGGTGTTTTAAAGGCATTAGGTGCGCGTAAAAAAGATATTACCCGGGTGTTTGATGCTGAAACTGGCATTTTAGGCGTTGCCTCTGGGGTTTTAGGTGTGCTGATTGCTTATTTGGCAACATTCCCGATTAATAGTGTGCTCTATCATATGACAGATTTAACTAATGTTGCGCAGCTAAATCCGGTACATGCAGTGATTCTAGTCATTGTCAGCACTGTTTTGACCATGATTGGTGGACACTTACCTGCCCGGATGGCATCGAAGAAAGATGCTGCGATTGCTTTACGGTCTGAATAGTGAGTCTAAAGCTACAAACGAGCGTTATCGAGTAACTTCCTGAAGGTAATAATAAATTAATAAACACGGGGCAATTCACATTTGTGAGTTGCCCCGTGTTTTAATCACTATTTACAAGCTAACTAGCTGATGACATATTTGTATGACCTAATTGGCTAATTATTCAGTTTAAATTCAATTTTAAGTAAATGTTTCCCTGTTTGATGCTCCCATCTATACTTGATTCGAGTCCACGGGTCCATTTAGCTTGGTGTCGATAAATCTTTTTACGTCTAGCAGCCTTCAAGCCATTAAACGGCGCGGAGCAATTTATCTTTCCTCCACCAACACAAATTAGTATAACAATAAGGTGTGAATTTTGTGTGAATAAACCCTAACAGAAAGATAAAGAAACCGATTACTAACTTAACCGATTTTTAATGTTTGCCTATTTAACAGACTGATAAACGCTAAGTACTAGGTTTAATAACTAAAGATTGACGCTTTGGCGCTTTGTCAATTAGAATCAGATTAGACTAAGTACGTTCGCTAAATTGATTGGAGAGATCGTTGTGCGTTATGTAACGGCAGGAGAATCACATGGGCCAGAGTTAACTGCAATTATTGAAGGTATCCCGGCTGGGTTAACATTATCTGTTAAACAAGTTAATGCTGATTTAGCGCGGCGACAGCAAGGGTATGGCCGTGGTAACCGTATGAAAATTGAACAGGACAAAGTGATAGTGACTTCAGGCGTTCGGCATCAGATGACACTGGGATCGCCGATAACCCTGCAAATTAAAAACCATGATTACATTCATTGGCAAAAAATTATGGCAGCTGATGAGCCTGCAACAGCTGCTAATCGTGTCCGGCAAGTGGTTAAACCACGACCTGGTCATGCTGATTTAGTGGGCGGTCAAAAATATCAGCATCAGGACTTACGCAATGTTTTAGAACGTTCTAGTGCGCGAGAAACGGCAGCGCGCGTTGCTGTTGGTAGTGTTTGCAAACAATTACTTAATGAGATCGGCGTTGATGTTTTAGGCTTTGTCCAGCAACTAGGTGGTATTGAATCGGATGAAACACAATTACAAGCATTGGCCAGTTTAACAGAGTTACGCCAGTTAACAGAAAATAGTGATGTGCGTACCTATGATTCGGCTGCAGCACAAAAAATGCGGCAGTTGATTCAACAGGCGCGGCAAGCAGGTGATACTTTAGGGGGCGTCGTTGAGGTCATTGCGACGCATGTGCCAGTTGGATTGGGTAGCTATGTGAGTGCCACCACTAAATTAGACGCCAAATTAGCGCAAGCCATTATCAGTATCAATGCATTTAAAGGCGTTGAATTTGGCGATGGGTTTGCCCTCACACAGCATCCTGGTAGTCAAGTGATGGATGAAATTTATTATGCAAAACAGCGGGGCTTTTATCGTGGCAGTGATCATTTAGGTGGCTTCGAAGGCGGCATGACCACCGGCGCGCCATTGATTATTAAAGGGGCAATGAAGCCGATTCCTACCCTCTACCAGCCTTTGAATAGCGTTAATATTAAAACCAAGCAAAAGGAAAAAGCGAGCGTACAGCGTGCGGACACCACTGCCGTACCAGCAGCCGCTGTGGTAGCGGAAGCCATGGTTGCCATCACATTAGCACAAGCAGTTTTAGCGCAATTTAATAGTGATTCACTAATAAGATTGAAAAAACAAGTTGCTGCTTATCGGAAAGAAATTGCGGCTTATTAAAAGGAAGAAATTATGGAAAAAACATTAAGAACAAACGTGGCAAAATTGACAGGAACCATTGCGGTCCCAGGGGATAAAAGTATTTCTCACCGTGCTGCGATTTTTGGTGCATTAGCAACCGGCACCACCAAAATTGATCATTTTTTGTTAGCAGATGATTGTCAACAAACTTTAACGGCACTGAAACAATTAGGGGTGCCGGTACAGCTTTCTGGCGATCAAGTGACTATTAAAGGACGTGGCTTTAAAAATTTGCAGCATCCCAACCAACCCTTAAATTTAGGTAATTCAGGAACGGCAACTCGGCTATTGCTGGGGTTGTTGAGTAAACAATCTTTTGCGGTTGAATTAGCAGGGGACCAATCATTAAGCAAGCGGCCAATGGCACGGGTGACTGCGCCTTTGCGGCAAATGGGTGCCAACATTGCTGAACCAGCAGCACATTTACCCTTGACCATCCAAGCCAATAATCGGTTACAGGCTTTAGATTATCGCATTCCAGTTGCTAGCGCTCAGGTTAAAAGTGCGCTGATTTTTGCAGCTTTACAAGCGGACCAAGTGTCTCATTTGACGGAAATTGCGCCAACCCGTGATCACACTGAACGAATGTTACGCCAGTTTGGCGGTGTACTGGATAAAGACGGGTTAACGTTAACCATCACACCACAAACGCAGTTTAAAAGCCAGCAACTACGGGTGCCAGGTGATTTGTCTTCGGCAGCTGTTTTTGTTTTGGCAGCAACGCTAGTGCCTAATAGTCAATTAAGGTTGCAGCAAGTAGGATTAAATAATACCCGTACTGGTTTTTTAGATGTTTTAAGTCGCATGGGGGCTAATTTACGGGTTGAAAATGTTCATTCCGCGTTTGAAGCCAGCGGTGACTTGATTGTCAACACTAGCGATTTAAACGGAACAATAATTGAAGGTCAAGAAATCGCCAATGTCATTGATGAATTACCTTTACTGGCGTTGGCGGCCACACAAGCACACGGCACGACGGTGATTAAAGATGCAGCTGAATTGCGTGTAAAAGAAACGGATCGGATAGCAGCTGTTGCAACTGAATTAAGTAAATTAGGTGCGCAGATTGAAACTAAGCCAGATGGGTTGGTGATTCATGGGCCTACACCATTAAAGCCGGTAACATCTGATCAGTTGACAACCTATGGCGACCACCGAATTGGTTTAATGCTGGCAGTTGCTGCATTGATTAGCAACGGCACGTTAACTTTGACACAAGCAGAAGCTGTTAATGTTTCTTACCCCCATTTTTTTGCAGATTTACAGCGAGTTTGTCATTAATCGGCTTCGCGGAAACGTTTTCGTAGGTTTATTTTCAAAAAAGCAACTTATTTTGTTGTTATTCAAAATGTAAGATGATATCATTTTAAGTGGATCGGGTGCTGGTGTAGCCCTACTTAATCACACCGACAAACACTAAGGAGGGACATATTTTATGTCTAAATCAGTAGTAATTGAAAGTGTTAAAGCACGTGAAGTCTTTGACTCACGTGGCAATCCAACTGTTGAAGCAGATGTTGTTTTAAGCGACGGTACTTTAGGCCGTGCTTCTGTACCATCTGGTGCTTCAACTGGTGAACTAGAAGCAACAGAACTCCGTGACGGCGGCAAACGCTTGATGGGTAAAGGTGTTACTAAAGCCGTTAACAATGTTAATACTGAAATCAACGATGCCTTAAAGGGCGTTGCACCGTACAACCAAGCAGAAATTGATAAAGCTATGATCGACTTAGATGGCACACCTAATAAAGCACGTTTAGGTGCTAATGCAATCTTAGGTGTTTCCATGGCAACTGCCCGGGCAGCAGCTAAATCTTTGAACACACCACTTTACCGTTATTTAGGCGGTGTTAACATTGAATTACCACAAACTTTCCACAATGTTATCAATGGTGGTGCCCATGCTGATAACGGGATTGATTTCCAAGAATTCATGATTACACCAATTAAAAAAGATAGCTTCCGTGATGGTATTGAAAAAATTGCTGACACTTACCACACTTTGAAGAAAGTCTTAGAAGAAGCTGGTTTCCAAACTGGTTTAGGTGATGAAGGTGGCTTTGCTCCTGACATGAAGTCAACGGATGAAGCCGTTCAAATGCTTTACAAAGCAATCAAAGAAGCCGGCTATGTTCCTGGTGAAGATATCGGTATTGCTTTGGATGCAGCATCATCTGAATTTTATGATGAAGACAGCGGCATCTATACTTTTGAAGGCCATAAATTCAATGCAGATCAATTACGTGACTACTACGTTAACGATTTGTTGAAGAAGTTCCCTGCAATTATTTCCATTGAAGACCCATTCTCTGAAAATGATTGGGATAACTTTGCTAAGTTTACTGAACAAGTCGGCGACAAAGTTCAAATCGTTGGTGATGATATCTTTGTTACTAACCCAACAATTTTCCGTAAAGGAATCAAGAAGGGCGTTGCTAACTCTATCTTAATCAAATTGAATCAAATCGGGACAGTTACTGAATCGATTGAAGCAGTTCGTTTGGCTAAGAAGAATGGCTACACAACAATGATCTCACATCGTTCTGGTGAAACTGAAGATCCATTCGTTGCTGACTTTTCAGTTGCCGTTTCTGGCGGTGAATTAAAAGCCGGTGCGATGGCACGTTCAGAGCGGATTGCTAAATACAATCAATTACTACGGATTGAAGAACAATTAAACGGTCAAGCACATGTTGCACATTTTCCACACAGTGTTGACTTTGACTAATTAACTTGGTGTTAAGCTGTTGACTTGATGTAGAAGTTTAACGGTAAATTAGACGGACGAGAGCAAGTTTGCTTTCGTCCGTTTTTTTTTGCTAACTAATCTTAATCTAAAATGTTTAAAGTTTGCTACAATGTAAACATTAGTTAGCGTCATAATTAAAAGGAGGTTGATCCAGTGGCACAATTGAAGGATTATCTTAATCAAGTTCAAGTAACATTAACGCAGCGTGATCCTGATCAGTCAGAATTTTTGGAAGCAGTGGCTAATTTTTTACCCGCGTTAGTGCCGGTTTTAAAGCAGCATCCGGAATACATTCAAGCCAACATTTTAGAACGGGTGATTGAACCGGAACGGGTGATTCAGTTTCGCGTCCCGTGGCTGGATGATCAAAATCAAGTTCGAGTTAATCGTGGTTTTCGTGTTCAATTTAATTCTGCAATCGGTCCCTACAAAGGTGGCTTGCGATTTCATCCTAGTGTTAATTTGGCGATCATTAAATTTCTTGGGTTTGAACAAACGTTTAAAAATAGTTTAACAGGATTGCCGATTGGTGGGGGCAAAGGCGGTAGTGATTTTGATCCTAAAGATAAGTCAGATGGTGAAATCATGCGCTTTTGCCAAAGCTTTATGACGGAATTACAGAAGTATATTGGGCCAGATTTAGACGTGCCAGCTGGTGATATCGGGGTTGGCGCGCGTGAAATTGGTTATTTATTTGGTCAGTACAAACGATTAAATGGTTTTCAAAACGGTACTCTAACCGGAAAAGGATTGGCTTATGGTGGTAGCTTAATGCGACCAGAAGCAACAGGTTTTGGATTGCTATACTATACGGCTGCATTATTAAAATCACAGCAGCAATCATTGGCAGGAAAGCGGATTAAATTGTCTGGTGCAGGTAATGTCGCGCTTTATGCACTGGAAAAAGCGACAAAACTAGGTGCTAAAGTGTTAACGGCGTCAGATTCTAAAGGCTATATTTACGATCCAGCTGGCATTGATTTCCAACTATTACAGCAGCTTAAATTTAGCGAGCATCAACGAATTTCAGCTTACGCCCAGCGAGTTAGCACGGCGCAATATGTATCAGGGAGCGTTTGGCAAGCGGCAATCAAAAGCGATCTGGCATTGCCATGTGCAACTCAAAATGAAATTGATGGTGCTGGGGCGCAACAATTAGTGGCTGATGGCGTCAAAACAGTTGTAGAAGGTGCTAACATGCCCAGCACACCGGAAGCATTAAAAGTTTATCATCAAGCTGGCATTTTATTTGGACCTGCCAAAGCAGCTAATGCTGGTGGTGTTGCAGTTTCTGCATTAGAGATGAGTCAAAATAGTCAGCGCTTAGCTTGGCCAGCAACTAAAGTGGATCACCAATTACAAACAATTATGCAGACTATTTTTAATCAAGTGATACATGCAGTTGAAACCTATGATTTAGGTCGTGATTACGCAGCTGGTGCTAATATTGCCGCTTTTACTAAAGTTGCGGATGCTATGTTGGCACAAGGAATAGTTTAGTCTCCACTTAAAGCCTGCAATAAAATTATGCTACAATTGATTGAGCTAAAAAAATGGAGGTTGGGTTCGTTGGAACAGCGCTTATTTGTGATTACAGGGGCAACTGGAACTGGTAAAACGACTGTAAGTCGTTATTTAACTCGACAATATCAAATTCCCCGAGTTATTACGCATACCACGCGACCACCTCGGGCAAATGAAATAGATGGCGTTGATTATTATTTTGAAACTAATGCCAGCTTTTTTAAAAAACATTATATTGAATATGTAAAGTACGCTGATTATTATTATGGTTCATCCTATGAAGCTTTACAGGCAGCTTGGACGATGTGTCATTTTGCAAGTATTGTTTTAGACACAAAAGGTGCGATTACTTATGTTCAAACTTTAGGTGGTTTAGTGATCCCATTATTTTTAACGGTTAAACATGCTGCTGCTTTAACGACACGTTTGGTCAAACGTGGTGACCAACGACAAATGATTCAACAGCGGTTATCCAGTCGTGAATATAAACGTGACTTACAATTACCAGCGGCATTAAGCGGTAAAGCACAAATTGTTGTGAATGACAAGTGGTCCCAAACGCAACAACAAGTAGATCAAATCATTAGACAAACGATGTAAATTAAATGCACCACAAGTTCGTGACTTTGACATTAACGCGCTAGTTGAACTGCTGTTCATTCTAGTTGCTAGTGTCACACTGACTTGTGGTGCATTTTTTCAATTAAATTAGGTTGACAACCAACATTTAATAAGATACTGATCTGATCATGTATCATCATTAAGCAGGTTGATTAGCATCGCGATAATCTAATGGGCGGTGCGTTTCCAATGCTAATTTACGGACAGCTTCATCAATGGTGATGCCGCTAGTTACTTTTTCCGGATTTTGTTTTGCTGTTGCATAAAAAATTTGTTTATCAGTATCTAACGAAATCCGGTACCAACTGTTACTAAAATTGCCAAATTGCATGTTAAAAACCTCCTTGTGTCTATGAAACGGTCCTAACAAATAAAACATTGTGTGTTGTTAGTGACAGATTTATTACATTTAAGTAACATGCTTGCTACATTTGTAATAGTCTACAACTAAATGAAACCAGTTGCAAGGATTTAGCTTAAGTATTAGTAAAAAAATATTATTTCATCACTGTTAAGCATCAATCTGTTTATTAGTTTACACAGCAAGTTTCAATTTGACAACCAAAATGCAAGGTGCGGCTTATAGCTTTAGAAAATCGTAGTGTTTTGGATTACTGTATTGAATAAAATTCTCAAAATTATGCAAGGTTGCAGATAACATCTCTAAAGTATCGGCATCAGTCAATGTTCCTTGTGCATTAAACTTATCTTCGGCATTTGTTAGTAAGAAATCATTACCTGGTAGCACATAGGCCCCCACACCGGGTGAATCTAAAATTTGCCGTAAATGATTTTGCGCACGTAAAGTTCCCATTGGGCCTAATGCTGCGCCAACTACCATCACTGGTTTATTGTAGAGTACTTGGTTAACTCGTGAAGCCCAATCCAGCGCATTTTTTAAAACTGCCGTAATAGAATGATTGTGTTCAGGTGTTGCGATGATGACACCATCTGCTTTTGCAAATGGTTTTTTAAAATCCTTAACGCTTTGCGGCGCGTTTAATTCATCATCTTGATTATAAATGGGTAGGTCTGCACCAGTTAATAAATCCATGGTGAATTCATTTTGATAGTGTATTTTGATAAACTCAAGTAATTTTTTATTGTATGATCCTTGTCGATTGTTGCCGATAATTCCGACTAAATGCATTTCGGTCATCCTTTCTGCTTGTGAATTATTTACCATACCAAGCATACCACTCCTAAATAATAACTGAAAGCCCTTACGATTGATTTGCTTGCAACCTTACTAAATTGTGCTAGACTAAATTAAAGCATAGGGTATGGTGTGAACACGCGGAGAAATAGTGAAGTCAATTTCTCGGCGCGTTTTAGTTTTATTTAAGGTCAGTTTGCTAAGTTAAACAATGGTTAATTTTTGACTAATTTTAAGTTGAGGTTAAGTCAATAAATTAAAATTGTGGTTTAATTGTAATCACAATGGTTAGATTAATTAGAAAAGAGGAGGCGTTTAAATGGCTTATCGGACACCGCCATTTATGACCCCGTTCGCAATTGTATCTATTGTGTTAGGTTTAGCTGCGACCAATGTTGTGGCAGATAAAGTTGCACCAGTTAAAAGTAAAACTGAGCAGACTAGTCAAGTTGATAGTTCATCGATAACCAGTCAAAATAGTTCGCAACAACGACCAAGTGCTAGTTCTCGGCCTGAAAGTGAAGCCAGTTCGCAGCAACAAACTAGTGAGCCCGAGTCAACTCAGCAGTCTCAGCAAACAACATCGCAAAAAGATGATGATACGCAGAATAATCAGCAGACTAATCAAAATAGTCAAAGCAAATCGGATTCAGCTGCTTCATCATCGGCTACAAGCTCAGCAAATACAGACAATAATAAATCAGATAATACAACAAATAATGATGATACTGATAATACAGACGATACAAACACGACAAATAATACCCAAACGACTGGTAATACAACTAACAATACCAATAACAATCAATAATTGGAGGTGAGGCATTTGCTATCTTTGTTAGATATGCTGAATCATTATTTAGGCTATTTTAATATGAATGTTAAATTGAAAAATCGCGTTTATACGATTATTGGTGCTTTAGGGGTCCTATACTTAGGGTATTTAGCTATTCGATTTATTCGTTTAGGCGCTTGGACAAGAGGGCTCTTATTTTTATTAGTTTTTGTCATCTTGACTTATTTCACGATTTTAAATGTGATTTATTACTTTACAACTAAGACAGCTAAGTTTGACGTCTCACCAAAAATTGAAAAATTATTAGGTGGACGACCTGCAGGCGCCGCTGATGATCCAATGGTAGGAAGTAAACATGCAGCACAGACTGCGCGGATTGTTCCTGCCGCTGGATTAGGTAGCGTCAAGAATCTTGTGTAAATGAAATGCCTTCGTACATATAATATGTA
>NZ_AYYI01000034.1 GCF_001436505.1 Loigolactobacillus rennini DSM 20253
ACAAAGTGATTAGAACTTTTATAATTAATTCACCAACAACAGTTGACGAAGAGCCCCATTTTTGTGGTACCGCCTCTATTTTAACTATAGATGTAAATTCAATTACGTTTCATAAAATTAACCAACACACCAAGCTAGATTATTCCAGGTGGCAACTGTTCAGTATTCTGATAAACCTTTACTTTAAGCTGTCACCTGTAACGTAATGAGAATGCTGATGGTGTTAATTGTCAGTGCTTTATCAGGTGCGTTGTTAATTATCTAGTTGTATGTTCTAATGGCGCACCGTTTTCGTCCGTTACAAAAATATTATGGGCAGCTTTAAAACTGATGTTAAATTCCTGCCCAGAATTAGTGGTTACCCGGATGGGGCCATCAAATGGTTCATGTTTAATCACAGTAACTTGGGTCTCCAAGGATAACTTAATGTCAGCTAAATAGGTGAGCAAATCGTGATCATCAATGAACCGTTCGATGGTGACTGTTTGACCATCTGGAATGGTTGCGAGAACTGTATAGCTTTCTTCTTGAAAATGGCCATCTTGATCAGGGATGACACCACCATGAGGACAATGTGTTGGGTGGCCTAGGAATTCATCTAGACGTGTTAATAAATTAGGACTAGTAACATGCTCCAGTACTTCAGCTTCGGGATGAATATCTGGTAAAGCATAATTTAAATCTTGGGCTAAAAAGGTTTCCCAAAGCCGATGTTTACGGATCAATAAAATGGCCTGATCAAGACCAGATTTAGTTAAGGCAATATCATGATAAGGTTTATGAGTGACTAAATGTTCTTTTTTTAATTTACTAACCATTTCGGTAACTGAACCGGCAGCAATGCCAAGTGCTAAAGAGATTTGTTTATTTGAAACTTCTTTTTTTGCACCACCTAATTCAAAAATGATTTTTAAATAATCTTCCTTAATCGGCGTCATTGACATTATCACGCTCCTGTAGAAAGTTTTACCGAGGAATTTACTTCTACTATTATAGCGCATTTTTGATGCAGACGACAGTAAAAGTAAGTGAATGACGTTTACATTTAAGTGATTTTCACTTATCATTGACTTATTGCCGATTTGTTTAAAGTTCATTTGGCAAATTGATTTCACAAAAAGATTACAATTTAATCACGGATAGTTAAACACTGTAAATTTTTCTTAAAATACGGTATACTTAATCACAAGAGTTTGGGGTACTGGGTGGTTCCCCATCTGATGATGACGAACATTTCTATCTGATGTTGAAACACATTAAGGAGGGCATTCGTTAAATGGCGAAAGCAAAATATAAAACAAGTAAACATTTATCTACATACTTAGCTGCTGGTGTAATTGGCTTAGCTGGTGCAACACTTTTAGGTACGCAGCAAGCTAAAGCAGCTCAGACGGCCAAGGTTACTTATCAAAATGGGGCAACCACGGTATGGAATCAGCCCGCTACTGGTCAACAACCAACACGCTACTTGACTAAGGGCCAAACAGTTAAGGTTCAAGCAACAAAACAAGTTTATGGTGAAGAATGGTATCAAATTGCTAATGACGAATGGGTACCAGCTAAATATTTCCAAGCTGCTAATGCAACAGCACCTAAGACAGCACCTGCAAAAACGGCGGATACTGTTACTGGTAATTATAAAGCTGGTGCCATCACAGTCTGGACTTCACCAACAAGCGGCGTAGCAACCGGTCATTATATGGTTTATGGCCAAACTAAATCGATTACTAACAAAAAACAAGTGGGCAACATTACTTGGTATCAAATTGGTGACAATGCTTGGGTACCAAGCGCTTATGTTGCTTATAATGATCCACAATTAACACAAACAGCGCCGGCTTCAGCAACTTCACTTAACATTGGGTCAACGGCTACTTCGACTGCACCCGCTAGTGCAGCGCAAACAACACAGACCACTAATGCAGCTTCTGCAACGCAGACGCAAGCTGAAGCAGGACAACAAAAAATTGCGCAATCCACAGCCCAGGCTAGCCAAGCGGCAGCACAATCAGCGGCGACACAGTCAGCTAACGCAGCGTCAGCTGCACAGGCTAAGGCACAACAGCAAAAGACTGCGCAGTCCACAGCCCAAGCTAGTCAAGCGGCAGCACAATCAGCAGCGACACAGTCAGCTAACGCAGCGTCAGCTGCACAGGCTAAGGCACAACAGCAAAAGACTGCGCAGTCCACAGCCCAAGCTAGTCAAGCGGCAGCACAATCAGCGGCGACACGGTCAGCTAACGCAGCGTCAGCTGCACAGGCTAAAGCACAACAGCAAAAGGCTGCGCAATCCACAGCTCAAGCTAGTCAAGCGGCAGCACAATCAGCGGCGACACAGTCAGCTAACGCAGCATCAGCTAGCCAAGCTAAGCAACAACAAGCTAGTCAGGCAAGTACTCAGGCTACAGCTGCACAAACGCAGCAAACTTCGACACAAACACAAGCAACAACTAACAATAACAATGCAACACAAAAAAGCAATAATACCAATTATGGTACTGGTGCTCAAGCAGCAATTTCCGCTGCACAGTCGCAAATCGGTGTTGCTTACTCTTGGGGTGGTGAAACGCCTGGTGTTGGGTTTGACTGTTCTGGTTTAACGCAATGGGCATTGGCTAAGGCTGGTGTTTCTATTCCGCGTGTAACAACGGCTCAAGAAAGTGCAGGCCAAAGAGTCTCAATTAGTCAATTACAACCAGGTGACTTGGTATTCTGGGGTAGTGCAGGGTCAACTTACCATGTTGCTTTGTACATTGGAAATAATCAGTACATCCATGCACCACAACCTGGTCAATCAGTAACAATTGCTTCAATTAGTAATTACTTCAAACCATCCTTTGGTGTGCGTGTCTTTTAATAATTAAATTAACGTATAAAACCGTGTGAGTCACATTGTGGTTCACACGGTTTTTTATTTGCTTTATGCGCAGTATAGCGTTTAGTTGGTACTTTTTGTTTTGTAATTGATGTGTGCTATCAAAGATAATAACTGGGTAATGACGAATTTATTTAAAAATAAAAGTGATTAGTAGTTGCATAATGACACGGTTTGCCTTATCCTAAAATGTAGTAAGACAGATCTGTTTACTTAATCATTAATTGAATAGTTAATTTTCTTCGAGGCAGGGTGTAATTCCCGATCGGCGGTGAAATAAAGTCCGCAAGCCGTGTTAACGGTGGATTCAGTGTGAAGCTGAAACCGACAGTGAAAGTCTGGATGAGAGAAGAAACTTAGCCAAAATGAGTTTAATTTATTAATTCTATTAGCTAAGGATCAAAGATCACACAGCCTCGTATTTATGCGTGGCTGTTTTTTTGGGAAGGGGAGAATTTAGTCATGCGGGAAAATCGTAATTATATCCGCTACATTACTTTTTTAGCTGCCTTTGGTGCGTTAGCGTATCTGTCGGTTGTGTTTCTTAAAATTCCAATGATTGCCTTTTTAAGGTACGAACCTAAAGACATTATTTTAACCATTGGTGGTATTATTTTTGGACCGATTTTTGCACTTATTCTATGCGTTGTCGTGCCTTTTTTTGAAATGATTACGGTCAGTTCTACTGGTGTGATCGGTTTTGTTATGAATGTTATCGCAGCGGTTTGCTTTGTTTTACCACCAGTTGTTGCATATAAGAAATGGAAACGATTACGGTCATTGGTAATTGGGTTAGTGCTAGGGATTGTTGCGTTAACCATCGCGATGTTGTTGTGGAATTATGTGTTAACTCCGCTATTCTTCGGCTATCCACGGTCAACTGTACTTAAAATGTTAGTTCCAATTATTTTGCCGTTTAACTTAATTAAAGGTGGTTTAAATGCTGTTTTCACACTGATCCTTTATAAGCCAATTGTAAATGCATTATTGAAGAGTAATACATTAAATAAAAATGATTTGAACGTCATTCCAAACGAGCAGCGTTGGACTAGTTACACGGTTATTCTATTGATTATTTTGACAATTGTTTTACTAGTTCTAAGTTACTTTAAAGTCGTTTAATTCTTAAATTCGCTAGAAAGCTGGTGGCTGTTATTAAACAATCAGCAAATGCATTATTAAAGGTTACGCATGTGCAGTATGCAGTTGAGCAGTTGTTGAATCTCAACATGGAAACGCGTAAAACCGAAATTTTACATGATATTAATTTATCGGTTTATCCTAATGAAATTTTAGGTTTAGTGGGGCCTAATGGTTCGGGAAAATCGACACTTAGTAAAATTTTAGCTCACATCATTGAACCAAATCAGGGGAAAATAACCCTTAATGGCGCTGACTATCAGTCAATTCAGCCTGAGTGGCATCTACACCAGCTTGTGACGATGGTTTTTCAAGATGTGGAGGCACAGTTCATCGGTCAGAACTTTACAGAAGACATGCTGCTTTATCTCACTAATTTTGGATATAACGAAACGCAAATTGAAAATGCAATTACTGAGGTCACCAGTTTGTTTGGTTTACAGGATTTGGTTGAACAACCATTTACTGCACTTTCAGGAGGCCAAAAGCAGCTTTTGGCCATTGCTGAAGCACTTGCTATTCATCCACAGTTACTTATATTGGACGAGCCAACCGCGCAGTTAGATGGTCCCAATACGGATATGGTCATACAACTGTTGCAACAATTACAACGTGAACACCGGGTTACAATTTTATTAGTTACCCATAAATTAGCTGAACTTGCATTAACTGATCGGGTGTTAGTTTTGAATCAAGGTACGATTAAACAGAGTTACGCTACTAAAAGTTTATTAACCGATCAAGCAGTTTTAGAGGCAAATCAACTACCAGTACCAGATACATTGGCGATTATCACCGCGTTAAAACAAGCGGGTTTGCCGGTTGGGCAATTAGCAGACAATTCATTGCCGGCATTTACACGAGAAGTTGCTAGATTATTGCGGAGGCAGCAACATGCTTGAGTTAAAGAATGTTAATTATACTGTTAAAACGACACAAGGTGATGAGCGACCAATTTTTAACCAACTATCGTTATCGCTAGTACCACATAAACTTTACGGCTTACTTGGGGTTAACGGTGTGGGTAAGACTACTTTTTTGAATTTAATCAGCGGTTTAGTAGCGCCTACCACGGGCACGGTTGCTTTTAAAACAAAAGATGTTTATCAGTCTGCAAAGCAGCGCCGAGATTATTTAGATCAAGTTGGATACTGTTTACAAAATCCGGATAGTTTATTTTTTAATAAAACCGTGTTAGATGAATTACGTTATGGTGCAGGTGCGGCGTCGGTAGAAAATTTAATTCAGCAATTTGCCTTGAAGCCGCTTTTAACCGCATCACCATTTGAATTATCTGGTGGACAAAAAAAGCGTTTGGCGTTGGCCATTATGCTGAAAAAACAGCCTGAAATTTTGTTATGTGACGAAATTACGGCTGGTTTAGATGCACATTATCGCCAATTTGTTTTAGATTTGTTGAAGCAATATAAGCGTCAACATTTAACTATTTGGGTAACCCATGATATTGATGAAGCAGTGGCTGTTTCGGATGAGCTTTTGTTTATTGGGCACGGCCGCGTCCAGAAATATCCGATTCTAGCTGCTTTACGGCAACCTGCTATTTTTAAACATTATCATTTAAGGGTTCCCAGCCAAGCTGCCATTTCCAAAGCTTTAATTACTCAAGGTCTGTTTACTGATCAACAGTATTATCGATCAAACCAAGAAATTGCCGCTGCAATTACACAAATATGGAAGCTGAGGTGAAAAATCATTGCTTGCTAAATCAGTCAGCGTTAAACCAACTTTAGATGCCCGCACTAAGTTGATTACTTGTGTGGTCATGACATTATTTATGTTTACATTTCATTACTATAGTCAATATTTCTTAACCATTGCTTTAACGGCGTTAGTGTTAGCTTTGTTTTTCACCAAACATGAGCGACAATTAGTGTTTAGCCATTGGCGCCTTTTATTATTTGTCCCAACCATTAATTTATTAGCCAATTTATTGTTTGTTAACGGTAAAGTACTTTATTCGTGGTATTTTCTGAGTTTAACTGATATGGATATTAAAATTTTTATCCGGATTACACTTCTTCTAGTCTATGCCTTTTGTTTAATTGTCAAAACAACACCGCAAGGGTTGGCGCTAGCAGTTGGGAAGATCTGTCATTCAGTCACGTTGCACCGTTATAATGGTGCTGCAATTCCTTTAACCATGATTATTATGGTATCATTCATTAATCGTTTTAAAGATACCATCATTGAAGTACAAGCTTCTTATAAATTACGGGCTAATAATCAAGGCAAACAAACTTGGTTTAAACGGCTGCTGGATTATACCAAGTTGTTACAACCGATTATTTTGATTTCCATGAAAAATGCAAATCAAGTGGCTAATGCGTTATTGGCCAAAGGTTATCATAAAGGCGCTCGCACTTTTAACTATGCTAAAATTAATTACCAGCGTCGTGATTATTTGGCTTATCTGGTCTTACTTAGTTTTATGTTATTAAATTGGTGGCTTTTTCAATAATTAAAGGCGATAAAAGGATGATGTGGGGAAAAAACAGAGGCGGTGACAAAAGGATTACTTTTGTCACCGCCTCTGTTTTGATAACTAAAACGATTAACGTTAATAATTAATCGTTAAAATTGCGACTAATGTAAAATGTTTGATTGTTGGTACCATCAAAGTAAGGATTATTTTCATTTTGGTAGACTTCAGCATTATCGACTGTTTGTTTAGCTAGTCCTAATTCGTGACGAATATTGTTGGAAACACGGTTTAATTCTTTGGTAGTGGCAATTTGGTAAGAACCACCATCAATCCAGGCATCTTGGCCTTGGAGCTGATCAGATTTAATGTTACCAGCGCTATGCCGGTAGTGAAATAGTAAAGTTTTAAAATCACGAAAGGTTAAGTCGGTACGAACGTGTTTTTGCAGATCACGAGAAACCTTTTGGTACTGTAATAACATTTGTGGTCGAGTTGCTTTTTTCAAAATAGCTTGAATGACTTGTTGTTGCCGCAATTGGCGGCCATAGTCGCCTCGTGGGTCTTCATGCCGCATTCTGGAATAAGCCAGAGCTTGGCTACCATTTAAATGGTGCTCTCCCTTTTTAAATTTTTGGCCGCCAGTCCATACACTGGTAAAAGAGAAGGGGATATTAACATCAACACCGCCAATATCGTTGACAATGGTTTTTAAGGCCCCCATATTGATGGTCATGTAATAATCAATTGGGACATTTAATAATTGGCGCACACTTGCAGCAGCCATTTTAGTTCCACCATAATTATAGGCAGCATTGATTTTTAACATTTTTTGCGGTTGGCTGCCTACAAGCTCAGCTAACGTATCACGTGGGATGCTGACTAATTTAACGCGTTGTTTAGTTGGGTTAACGGTTGCAACGATAATGGTATCCGAATTACCGTGATATTTTCTACCATCAGCACCAGTATCTGTACCTAAAAGTAAAACAGAAAATGGCTTTTTTTGTTGGATTTTTTGCGATTCTTGGCCAATTGTTGCGTGCATGCCAGAAATAGTATCACCTAAATCAGTATACAGTTTATAGGAAAAAATGCAGAGTAAAAAAACGATAATTGAGACAACTAATAAGACAATTTTTAAAATTGGATGCTGTTTTTTAATTTGATTACGCTCACTGCGAGTAGGTGCTTCATTTTCTGGCATAATAGCCTCCTAGAAAGCTTAAATCAGGTGTTTAGCCGTTGCAAAAAATATGTAATGAGTAAAGGCTGAGACAGGATTAGTCACAGCCTTTACTGGGTTAAATATCATTTTAGTTAACTCAAATGACGAGCATGCACGCGCCGTTAAACCTAGTCTAGTATAAAAACTAAAAGGGTGTCTTTTCATCAATGAGATGTGTAATTTTGTTGAGTTCTGCATGCGCATGTGCTGCTGAATCACGGGGTATGATAAACTGCGCTTGCATTTTATGTGGGTCTAAATTAGCTGGTACAAAAATCAAGCATAAAAAAGAATGACTATCTGTTGTTTTATCGGTCATCGTTTGATTGGTCAATGCTTGAATTTTTTCTGGGTGTGCTTTTAATGGCAATAAATGATCTGCCAATACTCGGTAAGCATAATATTCTGCTTCCGCATAGATTTCGCCAGAGGCAGTTAACTTAGGAATGGTTAAAAATTTGATGTTAAAATGCTGCGCATGTTTGATAACTTTAATTGGAAAAGCATATTCATGTTTACTTGTCGGCATGGCACCGTGATCTCCTTGTCTGAATTAACCTAAATTAGGATTAATTTTTTAATGATATTGGTGTTCAATCTGATAAACCACTTCGGGATCATTACCCGTTCGTTGTTGCTGATTTAAGCGTGCGATATTGGTCATCTCATCTGCATTTAGTTCGAAATCAAAAATAGCAGCATTTTCTGCGATTCGTTGCGGCGATTTTGATTTAGGAATAATGGCCAATCCGCGTTGTAAATGCCAGCGTAGAATAATTTGCGCAACGCTACGCTGATGTTGTTGTGCAATTTTAGTGATTACCGGATCCTGTAAAACAACGCCACGACCTAAAGGGTTCCAAGCTTGAGTGATAATCTGTTGTTGTCGATGATAGGCCAATAATGGTTCTTGCGACAAATAAGGATGGTTTTCAATTTGATTAACTACTGGTTGTTCGTTAGCTTGACTAGCTAAATAATCTAAATGTGTTTGATGATAGTTAGAAACACCAATGCTACGTACAATCTTTTCGGATTTTAAACGTTCAAAGGCACGCCAAGTTGCAAAGAATTGGGAGTGTATCGGCCAATGCACTAGCAATAAATCAAGATAATCTGTTTGCAGTCGTTTTAATGAGGCAGTGACAGATTTTAAAGTGTTGCGGTAACCTTGATTGACTTCTGCAACTTTGGTCGTTAGAAAAATTTGGTTCCGCGGAATCGCGTTATTTTTTAAAGCTTGTCCCAAAATTGCTTCATTTTGGTAAGCTTGCGCAGTATCAAATAAACGGTAACCAGTTTGATAAGCTGCTTTAACAGCTTGATCCATGGTCGCTTGATCAGTAATTTGATAAACGCCTAAACCTAACTGTGGCATGCTATTGCCGTCAGCTAAGGGTAATTTAGGTAGCATAATGACCCTCTTTTCTACTGAATTGGTATCTCTATTGTAGGGCTAGATGCTGCATTTGACAATTTAACTTTATTTAAAAATAAAGCTGTTACTATTAACCAACTGGTGGGGTAGGTGCAGGTAATTTAATTCCAGCAGCATTTAAAGCGGCAACGTAAGCAGCTAGAAAATCACTTTCAATCCGTGCTTGTGCACCATTTTGTGTATAAAGTAAAACGCGAACAGCAAAATTACCTTTACCTAGATCAACTAAGCCAAATATTTCTGGACCTGAATGGATTTCTGGATATTGTGGCACAAGTTTTTGGTTAACTTGTTTTAAGATTTTTTCCACTTGTTGACTATCAGTATTTGCCCGTAGGCGCACATCAATTTGAACTTGCATATCACTGCGAGATAAATTACTGACGATGTTAATATTACTGTTTGGAATAAAATTAAGTGTGCCGTCAAAGCTTTTAACTTGAGTTGTGCGCAAACCTACAGAAGTGACAATGCCTTCAATATCGTCAATTTTAATGTGATCACCCACATCAAGTTGTTGCTCAAGTAGGATGAAAAATCCAGATAAAAAGTCTCTGACTAAGCTTTGTGCACCTAAACCTAAGGCAACACTTAGAATTCCAGCACTAGCAATCAGGGTCCCCACAGGAACACCTAAAACGCTTAAAATAGCGTAGAGATAAAAGAAGAAAATAAGGTATTTAAAACTATTGGATAGCAGTGTGTAAAGCGTCTGGGCCCGACCTTCACTTAAATGCCGTTTCGCTTTATAGTTACGAAAGCTGCGTTCGATGATCAAGCGGGTGATGCGATTAATGATGGCAAACAGAATCGTTAATAAAATTAATTCAAATACAATTCCAGTTAATTTACTTAAGATTTCTTCCCATTTAATGTTTTGTACAAAACGCGTAAAAATATTTGTCTGTTTAGTGACAGTACTTGATACGGTTAATAATAGTCCAACGGTCAAAATGTCCACCTAATTTCTAAATAAGCTGGTTTTAGTGTAGCAAAAAAAAGATAAAGTTGCCAAATTCAATGCTAAACATTGAAGAAAGCGCTAAATAATGCTATTCTAAAAACATTAGCGAATCAGTATAACTATCTGTTGCATTAACTTTTTAAGTGAAAAAATAGCATGATAGTTTGAAGTAGGTTACAATGGATTAAATTTAGCTGGCACTTTTGCTGCTTGCTGATGAAATGGTAGAGGGGGTTATATAATGACTGGTGGCGAAATTGCTGGCCTGATTGCTGCCATTGCATTTTTAATTTTAGTGATCGCACTTGTCGTTTTATTACGACGGGTCACTAAGGTCGTGTCTGACATTCAAACGACTGTTAATGAGACGACTAAAACAGTAACAGTGGTCACGAATGATATCAACACATTATCTAAAGAGGTTGAAGGCTTGCTAACTAAAAGCAATACTTTATTAGATGATGTGAATGGCAAAGTGGCCACTTTGGATCCAGTTTTCCAAGCTGCGGGCGATTTAGGTAGTAGTGTCTCAGAATTAAATGATGCAAGTCGGCGTTTGGCAAACAGGGTGACAAATATCGGTGTAACAGGTGCAAAAGTTTCTGCCATGCAGCGAGTCGGTGCAAGTGCTTTACGGCTTTACCGTAAGCGACGGCAGAAAAAAGCAGCTCAATCAACAATGAACACACAACAAAGGAGCGATTTATAATGGCAAAAGGACGTTTTCTTTTAGGTTTCTTACTTGGTGGCGCGGCTGCATTTACCGCAACCCGTTTATTGGCACCAGAATCAAGTGATGAATTACGGGATAACTTAACGCGCAAAGTTAATCAATTTCGCGACAAAGCTGCAGATTATGCAGATTTTGCCGATGATGCTGCTGATGAATTTACAGATATTGCTGGCGATGTTGCCAATGACATGAGTCAAACAGCAACTAGTGCGGCAGCAGATGCGACGTCCGTTGCTGCTGATACGGCTAGTCAAGCTGCTGATGATACAACAGATTATGCTGATATCAACTTAGAAAGCCAAAGCGCTTTTGGTGAAGCAAAAGACGCAAGTGGCGAATCTAGTGCAGCTTCAGAAGCACCGCAAAGTGATACTATCCAATAGTTAATCAATAATTAGCCATTGAAAAACGGGACAACAGTTTAATTGCTGTGTCCCGTTTTTGACGTTTGTTTTTCTAGTGTTAGATGTACTGTAATTCTTTAGGTGTATGGGTAAATGGTTCATTACCATTTTCAGTAATGTGAATGCAATCTTCAATGCGGACACCTGCTACACCTGGAATATAAATACCAGGCTCTATAGAAAAGCACATGCCGGGTTGTAACTGCAGCTCGTTGCCCTCCATGATGGATGGAAATTCATGAGTTGATGTCCCGATACCATGGCCTAGCCGGTGGATAAAGTATTCACCATAACCGGCTTTGGTGATGACATCACGGGCAATGTGGTCTAATTCTGCAGCCGTCAAACCTGGTTTAGCCGCTGCTTGAGCAGTTAATTGTGCTTCTAGGCAAACTTTATGAATTTCTAAAGCTTTTGCATTAGGGTGTCCAAAAGCAATGGTTCGTGTCGCGTCACTCATGTAGCCTTGATGAACTGTTCCTAAATCAAATAGAATTAGTTCATCAGGTTTAATTTGTGTTGCTTTAGGACCTTCATGCGGATCTGAAGCATCAGCGCCTGCCTGAACGATAGTATCAAAGCTCATCTGCATGACACCACGTTTCATCAGTGCATACTCGATTTCTGCAACGATTTCTTGTTCAGTACGACCAGCTTGAACTGCTTTAAAACCAACTTCAAATGCAAAGTCAGCTTCTTTGCCGGCGGCTTTCATCAACGCGATCTCATCAGGTGTTTTAATTAATTTTGCTTGTTCAATGAAACGACTGGCATCGCCAAGGAATTTAGCTTCTGGGAAAGCCTGTTGTAGTTTCTCATAGCGACCGAAAGCTAAATCATCTTTTTCAATTGCCCAGCGTGTTGGATTAGCCACACGTTTTTTAACTTGGTCGGCAATTAAATCAAAAGGTGCTTGGTGGTCTAAGTAGCCATAAGCTGGGTAGTGCCAACCATTGGCTTTTACGGCCTCAACTTCAAGTTGCGGACCAAAGTAGAAGGGATCTTGATCAGGGAAGACTAGCAAAGCTTGAACACGTTCTTCTGGATCAGCAAAAAAACCGGAGAAGTAGGCAACATTTGTTGGGTTGCTGACATAAGCAACTTCAAAATGATTTTGTGCTAACCAGTTTTGCAGTTTTTGCAAATGATTCATAAACGATCATCCTTTCTTTCTAAATTACTTTTATTATAGCATAATATCCGCTAATAAATTTTTAGTTCTAATTATTTTCAATTATGAAAACATCCGTGGAAATTTTATGAAAAAAGCATTTAAAACGCTTGCATTTTTTTGCAAATTTTGTTAAATTAAGTAAGGTAATTACATGAAAATTAATGAAAACAAAGTGAGGAATCAATAATGGATAAACAGACGATTACAATTTATGATGTGGCGCGTGAAGCTAGTGTATCAATGGCCACTGTTTCACGGGTTGTTAATGGGAACCCTAATGTGAAACCAGCAACACGTAAAAAAGTATTAGAAGTGATTGATCGGTTGGACTACCGGCCGAATGCAGTTGCTCGGGGTCTAGCCAGCAAAAAGACTACAACAGTTGGGGTCATCATTCCAGATGTCACCAACATTTACTTCTCTTCTTTAGCTCGTGGAATTGATGATGTTGCTACGATGTATAAATATAACATTATTTTGGCTAATTCGGACGGCAATAGTCAAAAAGAAATTCAAGTGTTAAATACGTTGTTGGCAAAGCAAGTCGATGGGGTTATTTTTATGGGTCACCAGATCACCGATAGTATTCGGACAGAATTTATGCGTTCTAAAACACCGATTGTATTAGCAGGTTCTGTTGATCCAGATGAACAAATCGGCAGTGTTAACATTGATTATGTGGCTGCGATTGATGAGGCAACCAGTACTTTAATCCGGCATGGTAATAAAAAAATTGCATTTGTAACCGGCAATTTGAATCAACCTATTAACGGGACCTACCGGTTAAAAGGGTATAAAAAAGCGTTGGCTAAGGCTAAGATTCCATATGATCCAAGTTTAGTATTTGAAACTGAATACAGCTATAAGGCCGGTGAAGCCGTTTGGGATCGCGTTAAGGCTGCAGGTGCAACAGCAGCTGTCATTGGTGACGATGAACTGGCAATCGGGTTGTTAAATGGTGCTGGTGATGATGAAATCAACATTCCTAATGATTTTGAACTGATTACTAGCAATGATTCTAAATTGGCCGAAATTGCACGTCCTAAAATGAGTTCTATTACTCAGCCATTGTATGACATTGGTGCGGTTGCAATGCGCTTGCTCACTAAGATGATGAATAAAGAAGATATTGCTAACCAAACTATCCTGTTACCTTATGGCATTGTTGAGCGGGGAACAACTAAGTAATTAAGTGTGACATTTAACTTGTATTCAATTAAATGGGGTAGTAGTTTCTTTAGTAAAACGATTCTTTAAGTAAAATAAGCTACTAAAACTAGGTCATTCATATTTGTGAATGACCTAGTTTTTTTATGGCTAAAAATGCTTTTATACTAATCGTTTTTGGTCAAATTCAGCATAATAAAAAGCTCACCTAATAATAGGCGAGCTTTTAGTTAAAGCAAAAAATTAATTGGTTGTATTACTTTGACCAATACCGATATTGCCATTGCCCTCAGTGTATTCGTTGGGGATGACCTCACCGCCATGGAGAGCAGCTTCAGGATTATTGCCCTGCAAATAATTTTTCCAGAAAGCATTGTAATCTTTATCTCTGCCACCAATAGCGAATTTCTTAGTGGTTTTACCCGGTTTCCAACCAGCATAATAAGATTTCTTTCGGGTGCCACTAGCAAAAATACTTTGTCCGTTAACAGTTAAACGTCCCGGTAGTTTACCGGTTGCTTTCACAACGGAGACCTTGTTAACCCCATTAGGGCGTTTTCGCTTCAAGTTAGTTCCTAATGCTTGGGGATCAGTATTATAAATTTCATTAGCTAAGTTTGACCAGAATCGATTAGTAATTTCACTGGATGCATCCGTTAAATTATAAGAAGAACCATTATAGTTATCATAGCCAGTCCAAGTTGCTAATGTAACCTTAGGTGTGCTGCCAACAAACCAGCTATCCCGGTTATCATTGGAGGTTCCTGTCTTACCGGCTAAATTACTGGTGTTAAATGTTGTGTCACTTGATACTTGGCTAGCTGTTCCGCTAGTTACCACAGAATGCATCATATTAGAAGTAATATAAGCTGTTGCAGGCGAAAAGACTTTAGTGGTAGTCGGCTGATGTTGATAAACTACTTTGCCATTTGCATCGGTAATTTTGTCAATGATGTAAGCGTCAGCGTGTTGACCAGCGTTCGATAGAGTGGAATAAGCACTGGCTGCATCAGCAACGGTAACACCATAATCAGTTCCGCCTAACGCTAGGCCTAAGTTCTTGTAATCATTAGCAGTTAATGTTTTAATTCCCATTTTTTCCATGTAAGGTTTAATTGAACCTTGGGCTTTAACTTCCCGATAAAGGTTAATTGCTGGAATGTTATAAGAGTACTTCAGTGCTTCGCGTGCATTGATAAAACGATTTTGAATGGTATTTCCATAATCAGTCGGTTTATAGCCGTTAAAGTTAACTTTGAAGTCAGCTAATTTAGTTTCTGAACCAATAATCTGCCGCTCAATAGCTGGTGCATAAACAGCTAATGGTTTAATTGAAGACCCAGGTGAACGTTGAGTGAAAGCATGATTCAATTGACTCTTAGAAAAATTACGGCCGCCGATAAAGCCTAGAATAGCGCCAGATTGATTATTTAAGAGTACACTGCCATTTTGAACAGGCTCATTAACTTTAATAGCATTACCATTCGCATCCGTGGTGGTATCGTGGTAGGTTTGTCCTAATGAAGGCCCCTGTTGTTTAATGACCCGTTGCATCGCATTGTAAATCGGTTTGTTGATCGTGCTATAAATGTGATAACCGCGATTGGCAAGTAATTGCTCGGCTTGAAGATCGTATTGCTGCGAAAGGGCACCACTTTTATTAACTTCAGTTGAAGACAAACCATCTTTTTGATAAAGCTGTTTTTTTATGATGTCTTTAGCTTGTTGTGTTAATAAATTGTAAACATAGCCGTATTTAATTTTCTTTTGTGAATCTTCACCTTGAGGTAAGAAATCTTTGGTTAGATCGTATTTTTTAGCGGCTTGATAAGCCTGATAACTGATTTTATTATCACGGTACATCCGGAATAAAACTGTATTCTTCCGTTGCAAACCATAGGAAAGGTCTCGTTTAAGTTTGCCGTTATTTTTATACGGTGTATAAACGGACGGGCTTTGTGGTAAGCCTGCAATAAAGGCAGCTTGTGCTAAGTTAACCTGACTAGCTGGAATGCCAAATAAACCTTGGGCAGCTTGTTCAACGCCAGCAACGTTTTGCCCCTTATTATTGCGTCCAAAAGTAGCAGCATTTAAATAAGCTTGCAAAATTTCAGTTTTTGAAAAGTATTTGTCTACCCGCAAGGCTAAGAGAATCTCGGTTGCTTTACGTTTAAAAGTAGTTTCAGAACTGAGGATTTGCATTTTAACTAATTGCTGAGTCAGCGAAGATCCCCCAGTTTGCGCGCCAATTCCCGTTAAACTAGATACTAATGCGCGTAAAACTGATTTTGGGACGACACCTTTATGCTGATAAAAGTATTCGTCTTCAGTTGACGTGATAGCTTTAGTCAGGTTAGGCGAAATTTGATTAATCGAAACTGATTGACTCACCAAATTAGTCTGCATGGTGCCTAAACGGACGTGTTTGGCAAAGTAAAGGTTAGACGCTTCGTAACTACTATTAATTTCACTTTTCATAGTTGTGTAATCAGGAATATCTGTATGGCTGATTAAAGAAGCAAAATAACCTAGACCTAAGCCCAATGCCAAAGCACCGGCGACCAAACCGAATGCTAATAAATGTAGTAATAAGCTACGAATAATCCCAATGCTTAATTCTAAATAATAAAAAATAGCTTCTCTAGTTGAGTTAGTTTCTTTTAACGTCACATCGGGGAAACTAAGACGTTTTTTTATGTAATGCCATATGCGGCTAAACAGATGGCGCAAGCGCGGGAAGAACCCATCAGGCCGTTTCTGTTGTCGCTGATCGGTTCTAGATCTATGGTCTTTCAACATCATCCCACCTTAAAAATCTAAATACTCTATCGTATTATAACAGATTGAATTTTATTTGCGCTGGAAAAATCACAACGGTAACCAAATTGAAAGACTTTGGTAAATTTTCGTTTCTTTTTAAAAATAAACTTTGGTGACTTCGCCAGAATTAAAATTTTTCAGTCCATTGTGAGTTGCTAAAACTAATTCACCCTTATTATTGATCGTTTTAACGGTACCAGTAATGTTTTGGTCACCTAATTTTAAAGTCACTCGCCGGTTAATCAATAAGGAATGCTGCCGGTATTCTGTTAAAAAAGCACCTGATGGGTAAGTCGGGTAAAGTACGAAAAATTGATTTAAAATTGCAGCAATTAATTGATTACGCGTAATCGGTGCAATTTGTGTAAATAATGCGCCCACTTTAGTTTTTAAATGAGCGGGGATAGCAGTTGAACGCATGAAATTAACGCCAATACCGATGACCAAATGTGAAATGTTTTGGGTTGTGGCATCCGTAACCGTTTCCGCTAAAATACCGCAAATCTTTTTTTGTTGATAGTAAAGGTCATTCACCCATTTAATTGCAGTGGTGATGCCAGTAGTTTGTTTGATGGCACGAAACACAGCAGTTGCGACAGCAGTAGTTAAACAGCCGATTGCGGTGAGTGGTTGTTGTAAGGGTAATAGAATAGAAAGGTAAATTCCTGTTTGTCCTGGTGAAACAAAAGGTCGCTGGTAGCGGCCATAACCAGCAGTTTGTTGATTGGCGATAAATACCTGAACCTGGTTATCCGCCTGTGTTGCAGTTTGCTTAGCTACTTGGTTAGTAGATGATACTTGATCAAACAAATGTAGTTTCAATCCGCGAAATTGCGGTTTGAGCTGCTGATGGATACTGGTTTCTAATAACTGGTCGCCTAAGTAGCGATAACCCGCTGTTGATCTACTATCGATATGGTGACCTAATGCATTTAATGCTTTTATTTGATTGACAATTTCTGTTGTTGAACAGTTTAAAATTTGTTTCAACTGCTGTTGTGATATGTAATGCGGTGCACTTGCAATAAGTTGTTTTAAAAGTTTTGTTTGCGTGTCCATGAGTTACTCCAATGCATCACTAGGTAAATTAGTATGGCCGGTAGTGAAATAATTTCTAAATCGAAAGCTTAGTGACGAATTCCCTTAAACTAATTAGTTTACATGAAAAAATGAGCTGATGAAAGCTATTTTATTAAAAAAAGACTATAATAGAGTAAAGGGAGGTTTTTTTGTGACGTGGCAAGATTTTTTACAGCATAAGTTTGACCCAGCTAAGATTAAAGAAAAACAGGTGCGCGTTGAGGTGCCAAATTCTAAAGAGAAGCTGGTTTTAAAAATCAACACTGACGTACTGGCAAAGCTTAAGGCAGATGATGGGAAGCTACAAAAATTAATCAAACATTTATTGCGGCAACATCATAAACAAACCCGGTCGGAAACAATCGTCATTAACAAACGTAATTTACGTATCTTTTTATAATGGCTAACGAGTGACTTGCAAAAAGTTACTTGTTTTTTATTAAGTATATTTTTTCTTTGCTTGGCGAATAATTTTGTGTTAATAATTGTCGACGTAATCCCACTGCACTGTTGGCAGTATTAACGACAAAGCGTTGTAGTTTAAGCTGTTTAAATGTAAATGCAGCTAGGTAAGCAATGATTTCAAGTTGTGCAGCAAGTGTCAGTGTTTGCTGGCGATAACTAAATTTTAACGTGGCCTGTTGGTCAGGACTAATGTCTAAGCGGACGATACCGCAAAAAGTTTTTGTTTGGCGGTGGGTGATTCCCCAAATTAATGCTTGGTTGTGCATGATTAATTGCATGGCTTGGTTAATTTGTTGAGCAGTAGCCGTCATGCTTGACTGCGACGGCAGCGCTGCTTTAATCTGTTTTAATGGTGTTTGCGTGAGCCAATCTAGTGTATAGTTTGTACTCATCATGGGATGATAAAGTTCAAATTTCATTTTTTCACCTTTAACTCAATTATTTAGTTTATCGTTGATTGTCAAAATCGGGACAATTTCCTATAATTAAATTAGGAATGAGGGAGTAGCGATATGAAAAACGAATCAGCGATAAAAATGTGGACGGCATTTACGGCTGAACATCCTGAAATCACTAGTGATTTTGATGCTTGGTCGTTTGGTGCAAATCCACAAATGGCTGATAGTCTAGCAAATCTAGTGTTGAAACGTAAGAAAACTGCGACAGCTTCAAATTATGCGCTATATGGACTAACGAATATGCCTTTACCTCATGTTGGTGATTATAGTGTTATTTTAAACGGACATCAACAGGCGGTTGCCATTATTCGGACAACTGCGGTTAATGTGGTGCCTTTTTGTGATGTGAGTGCTGATCATGCTTATGCAGAAGGTGAAGGCGACCGCACGTTAGCTTATTGGCGTAAAGTCCATGAAAAATTTTTCACGCAGGAATTGGCGGCAGCGCAGCAGCCATTTACGGATCAATCATTGGTTTTATTGGAACGATTTGCACTATTATATCACGACTGATGATTGACTGCCGACTATGAAAAGGAGTTTGTTATGCATTACCAAAGCAAAGTGTTTACCACTTACGCGTTAGAGTTAGAAAAACGTTTGAACAAAATTTTAGCGGATATTAGTGAAGCGGACCGTGAACTAGTAGATGTTAAATTAACTTCGATCACTAGCAACGATAATATTGACAGCGAAATGTTATTGGTGGTTGTCATTTATCGCTAAGCAATATAAAGAGGCTGTACCATGATCATGGTACAGCCTCTTTATATTTATAATGAATGGTGTTTGACCGAGAAGATAAAATTATTTCACTGTAAAACCTTAGCTGCAGAAATAATTGGTATGCCATTTTTATTGATAGTAGGCATCAAAAAAATAAGGCATAATAAAAGTTGGCACAACTTTATATTCAAAGTGTGCCAACTTTTTAATTATGACTGCAGAATCAATTGATTAACGGAAGGTTGCTTATTTAGCTAATTCATAAATGGCTTGAGCATAAATAGCGGTTGCTTTAACTAAGTCAGCCTTAATCGAATATTCGTTAGCTTGGTGCATGACGTTATCTTTTTCATCGAATAAAGCACCAAAAGCGACACCACGCTTGAGCAAACGCCCATAACTACCGCCACCGATAACTGTTTCAAAGCCTGGTTTACCTGTCTGATCTTCATAAACGGATAGTAGGGTTGAAACTAATGGGTCATCTGGTGAAACGTAGTGGGGTAACATCTTATGATTACCTGGGGTAATTTCAACTTTGTAATCAGCTAAAATTGTTTTGATGTTTTTAATCAAAGTTGGTTCGTCAATTCCTTTTGGATAACGAACGTTTAGCAAGATATCCGGTACTTCACCAGCTTGGTAATGGAAAATATCTGCACTAGTGGTAACTGGCCCCATTACCTTATCTTCATGATCAATGTTTAGTTTCTTACCGTTATAATCAAGGTGGAAATATTTGCTGATGATGTTGACATAAGCTTTGCCTGCTGAATCAAGTTGTTTATCAGCTAAAAATGTTGCCAAGTAAGTTGCTGCGTTAATCCCATCTTCTGGCGCTTGAGAATGAGCCACTCGGCCGGTGATTTTTAACGTTATTTGATTGTCGGCAGTGTTGATTTCACCAGAAATTGGTTTGTCAGCTAAGAAGTTTTCAAAATCTGCTTTTAAGTCGGTACTGCCCTGTAAGACAGCCGTTGCAGTTTGTGGCACCATATTTGCACGCAATCCAGAGGTGAAACTAGTAAGGGTTAAAGCATCTGATTTGCTAGCAGCTAAAGTTGGAAACTTGATGGTCAGGTTAGTAATGCCTTTTTCACCGTTGATGATTGGAAATTGAGCATCTGGTGAAAATCCAAAGTCAGGTAACTTTTCTGTTTCTTGGTAACGATTAAGGCCTTCCCAATCAGACTCTTCATCCGTCCCAAAGATTAATTGAATTTTTTTATTCACTGGTAAGCCTAGTTCCCGAACAATTTTTAGACCATAGTAAGCTGCCATTGCAGGGCCTTTGTCATCACTAGTACCCCGGCCGAATAGTTTTCCGTCTTTTTCGACCATCTTAAAAGGATCAGTTTGCCAGTTATCACCAGCCGGGACGACATCCATATGAGCAAAGATGCCTAAGGTCTCTTTGCCTTGGCCATATTCAATCCGGCCTGCTAAATTATCGATGTTTTTGGTTGTGAATTTGTCGCGTTCACCAAAAGAAAGTACTTTTAATAACGCGTCCCGGGGACCTTCACCTAAAGGAGCGGTGGCGGTTTTGTGCTCAGTGTCACGTGAGGAATCAATTGCAACGAGTTCGGCTAAATCTTTAAACATGGCATCTGCCCGTTTGTTAGCCTCATTTTCCCAATTAATTGTCATCAATCGCACCTGCTTTCTTTTAATATAGTTTATCTGAAATGCTAACGCTATCATATCAATATTTGATACATTTAGCAATTAGAATTGGCAGATTTAACTTTCAGCCATATAATGACACTAGCTTTAATGTGAATTAAGAAATGGGGCGTTCAATTTGAATCAATTACAACAACGTCAATTAAAGGCAGCAACGCAGTATATGCAGCAGCAACAAGGCCATGACCATAGTGGCCACGGTGTTGACCACATTCAGCGGGTGGTACGTTTAACCACGAAACTTTGCCAACAAGAAAATGTTGCTGTTTTTGTACCAGTGCTAGCGGCGACATTACACGATGTGATTGATGATAAAGTAGTGACTAATGTTGCACAATCGCGGCTAGCATTGAGCGTGTTTTTTAATCAACAAAAAATAACGCCAAAGGATCAGAAAGCAGTTTGGCAGATTATTGATCATTTATCTTTCAGTGCTAATTTGAAACAGCATTATGTTTTATCATTAGCTGGACAAATTGTCCAAGACGCAGATCGTCTGGATGCTATCGGTGCATTGGGAATTGCTCGGGCCTTTTATTATGGTGGGCATAAGGGGCAACCACTCTATGATCCTGCTATTAAACCACGTTCTAACTTGACCAAGACCACTTATCGTAAACAGGCTGTGCCAGTGATCAATCATTTTTATGAAAAATTGTTGTTACTAAAAGATGAGCTGAATACGGTTAGTGGTAAAAAAATGGCGAATCGGCGACAGCAAGTCATGCTAGATTTTTTGGTAGAATTTAAACAAGAATGGCAAGGGCAAGTGTAGTTATTAACTGGTGAGCTAAAGTGGTTAATGTCACGCTAAATATTTCATTGGTTACTAAAAAGGCAGGGTGGTTCACATTGTGTGAAGGCTCCTGCCTTAATTTAACGGGGAAATTACAGTTATGAAAAGTGTGCCAGCGATTATTTTTCGTTCACGTGTTGAATGACTTGATCAAAAATATTAATCACGTGATGATCTGCTAGCGAATAGTAAACAATTTTGCCAGCACGGCGATTTTTAACTAAACCAGCTTGTTTTAGAGTTTGTAATTGGTGTGAAATTGAAGATTGTGACATTTCTAAAACCGCGACTAATCCAGAAACGGATAATTCAGACTCAAAAAGTGCATAGAGAATTCGGGCTCTCGTTTTATCACCCAAAACTTTGAAAAGTGTGGTGATGTGCGCTAATACTTGATCGTCAGGAATCGCCGCTTTAACGGCTTTAACTAGATGATTCGGTGCCGCTGGGTTTTCCATACCGATCGCCTCCTTAAATCGGGGATACTGCTTACGTTTGTCGGTTATTGCGTAGCATGCAGGTTAATGATTATATTATAGCAAATTTGTGCTGATCTAATAGTATCAATCATGAAACAGGCATTAAGTTAGCTAACCTTTTTTGTTGTGCTGTTGTAGTACTTAATGTTTGCGTTGTTGTCCGCTGAAAATAATGTGCTAGTGGGCTAGTCGGCAAGGGGTGTTGAATGGCTTGCCGTTCAGTAATTTCAGCAGGTAGTTTTAAGTTAGTTAATTTAGCTGTTGCAGGTAATTGCTGATAAAGGCCGGTTTGTCCATGTTGAGACGCTAAAGTAACCAGTGTTTTTTCAGCCGGTAACCAGCCATTTTGGTCCAGTTCGAACCAAACTCGACCTGCAAGTAGCTTAACTGCAGTGATGGTTGCTGTTTGGCCTATTTGGTATCGACGGATGATTTGTTGCGGCTGACTGGGACTTGCAACTAATGGCCACTGCGTTATTTTAGGTTTTAAGGTGACTGTTCCAGCGAGATAAGGCGCGGCTAATAGACCGTTTTGTCCGAAATTTAGGTAGTTGCTATTAAGCCATTGCTGATTGTTAAGTGCTGCGTAAGGCTGGTTTGTTCCTTTAGTTAAAGTGCTAACTTGATAAGTTTGCTGCGCTTTCGCAGACTTACCGGATGTCCACGGTAAGTAGGGGTTAGTAACGCTTGCAATTGGATAAGTGGTCGAAAGTGTTGCTGTTTGTTCAGGTGGTGTTTCTTGTTTAGTTCCTGCTTTAGCTTGTGCATAATTTTTGGCTAATTCAGGGTAATTAGTTACGACCCCATCGATATTAGCTAAACTGATATTAGCTAAAGTGGTCGGCTGCTCGTCCATTCGGCTCCAAACGAATACTTGTTTATGCAAAGCATGGATTTGTTGAATGATATTTGGGGTAGCAAGATCAAAATCAATGTTAATGCCAGTAATGGCTTGTAAAGTTTCAAAATCAATATCACTAAGATCGTTCACCAGAAGGTAGCGGGGGATTTGGGGCAACAATTCACTGAAGGCAAGAACACTTTTAGCAGAAAAAGATTGCAAAATCACCCGATCTTCCATGTGGTATTGCTGAATTAAGGCAGCTACTTTTTCTTCCATATCTTTAGGCTTATTTTTTTTTGACTTTTTTGTTTCGATAACAAAATGCGCATCCGGCTGATTTTGATAGTGCGAGAATAAATCGGTCAAGGAGTGAATTGGTTCACCATTAGCATATTTAATGTCCTGTAATTGATCAAAGTTTGTTTTACTGATAATCAGGTCATCACCAGTTGTTCGTTTTAAATTACGATCATGTGAAATGACCAAGACACCATCTTTACTTTCATGTAAATCTAATTCGGCATAATTTGCGCCAGCTTGAAAGGCTTCATCAAAGCTTTGAAACGTTTCTTCTGGTGATTGCAATGGATCGCCACGATGACCCATGACTGTAAAACCGCTAAGTAGAAAAAAACAAGCCCCACATAGTAACAAGCCTAAGGGGCGTTTGAGACGAAACCATAAATTAATTAACGACACACAATCACATTCCTAATTATTGATATAATTTAGTATAGCTGTTTTGCAAAGGGAATGTAAATACACTTAATTTTAAAAACCCCTGTGCTTATGAATTAATTTCTAGTATACTGTTAGGGAACGCGGCTCGTATTGAGCTAATGAAAGGGGGATCGCTTGCATCACTTACACATATTTGAGCTAAACGAAAGAAGGTTTTGGGATGTTTTACTTAGCGGTTAATATTATTGGCATTTTTGTTTTTATTGCCATTGCTTTTGCTTTTTCAAAAGATCACCGTAATATTAAATGGCGTTCGATTCTTATCATGTTAGTGTTGAACTTGGTTTTAGCTTGGTTCTTTACTAGTTTTACAATTGGTACGGAGATTGTCAAAGGGGCGGCTGATGGTTTTAATTGGTTAGTTGCCGTTGCTTATGAAGGGATTGCTTTTGCCCTGCCAAGTTGGGTACACATGAAGTCAATGGATTTTGTTACCAGTTCACTACTACCAATCCTGATGATTGTTCCAATGTTCGATATTTTAACTTACATTGGCTTTTTACCATTTATTATTAAATGGATCGGGAAAGGCTTAGCGGTGATTACCGGACAACCGAAGTTCGAATCATTCTTTGCGGTTGAAATGATGTTTTTAGGTAATACGGAAGCGCTTGCGGTGTCTAGCTTACAGTTAAAACAAATGAAAGCTGAGCGTGATTTGACTTTGGCAATGATGTCAATGAGTTGTGTCACTGCTTCGATCTTAGGCGCTTACACGAAAATGATGCCTGGTCAATTTATTTTGACAGCGGTACCGATTAATATTATTAATGCTATTATTGTAACGAATATACTTAATCCGATAACGGTAACACCAGAAGAAGATACCATTGCCCAAATGTCTGGCAGTGGTGGTGATGCCGGGGATGCATCTGCTAAAAAAGAGCCATTCTTCTCATTCTTAGGGGATTCAATTTTAGGTGCAGGCCGCTTAGTTTTAATTATTACGGCAAATGTTATCGCGTTTGTTGCTTTGGCTGCATTGATTGACAAAATTTTGATGCTGTTTAATCCTTGGCTAACCTTGGAACACATTTTAGGTGTGATCATGTTCCCGTTTGCTTGGTTAACTGGGTTAAACGTCAGCGATGCCTTTCAATTTGCCCAGTACATGGGAACCAAGTTAGTAACTAATGAATTTGTTGTCATGGGTAAAGTGTCAGGCACGATTAATGATTTTGCACCACATTTCCGGGCAATGTTAACCGTATTCCTGACATCATTTGCAAACTTCTCGACAGTCGGGATGATTATTGGTGCTTTTAAAGGCTTAGTTGACAAGAAGAAAAACGATTTACTATCTGCAAACGTAGGCTATTTGCTACTTTCTGGGATTTTAGTTTCCTTATTATCAGCAGGAATTGTTGGTGTATTTGTTTGGTAGTAATGCGTTGATTTAATGGGAATGTGAAGTATTTTTTCACATTCCTTTTTATCACTACAGCTAAAAACGCTTTCTCGGTCAATTGAAATCGAATTATCCCTATGCTATGCTTTTTGTGTAAAGCGCCTTAAGACGTGACGTGGCTGTGGTTTTGCGGGGAAAATAAAAGAAAGAGGTCTTGGTGATGGCACAAAAGAAAATGATACTTGATTTAGATACTGGTATCGACGATTCATTAGCAATCGCTTATGCATTAGCTAGTCCAGAAGTTGATTTAATTGGTATTACCAGTACATATGGTAATGTCGTTACGTCACAAGCAGGGCAAAATAGTTTAAAAATTTTAGAGTTATTAGGACGGACAGATATCCCAGTTTATTTAGGTTTCTCACATTCATCAACTACTGATCACTTCGACGTGATGCCGGTTAGCCAAGAAATCCACGGAAAAAATGGGATTGGGGAAGTTGAACTGCCAACTGCTAAAAGACAAGTTGAACAGCAATCGGCCGTGGATTTTATGATCGCCGCTGCACGAAAATATGGCGATGATTTAATTATCGTTCCTACTGGTCCGATGACGAATTTAGCAGCTGCATTAAAACAAGCCCCCGAATTAACCGCTTTGGTTGGGAACGTTACCTTTATGGGCGGTGCGTTAACAGTACCAGGCAATGTCACTGAAGTTGGCGAGGCTAACATTAACCAGGACCCAGCTGCGGCTAATCAAGTGTTGCGCAGTTCGTTCAATTTGACTATGGTTGGTTTGGATGTGACGTTGCGCACACTGTTGACAAAAAAGGAAACTAAATTATGGCGCGCTTTAGGAACTAAAGCTAGCGTTGCTTTCGCTGATATTGTTGATTATTATATCGGTGCTTACGCAACGACCAATTCACATTTACCGGGTTGCGCACTCCACGATCCATTGGCAGTTGGTGTTGCGTTGGATCCAAGTTTGGTTCAGACTATTGGTTTAAACATGAAAGTTGAAACCAAAGCACCATTTGCGGCTCGGACTGTTGGCGATGAAACACGGTTAAATGAAGCGACAACTAATGTACAAGTCGCGGTGAATGTGGATGCACCGGCTTACTTACAGCGCTTTATGCGCCGTTTGACAGCACTATTTGCACAAAATTAATAAAGAAGGAAGAAAACAATGAATCAAGATCAGTTGAAGAAAATGGTTGGCGAATTAGCAGCAACTTATGTTAAAGACGGTATGGTAGTCGGCTTAGGTACTGGCAGTACAGTTAAATTTATGGTAGATGCACTGGGCCAACGTGTTGCTAAAGAAGGTTTGAACATCGTAGGCGTGCCGACCTCAGATCGAACAGCTGATCAAGGTCGTCACCTAGGAATTCCCATTAAAAATGTAGATGAAGTTGATCAAATTGACTTAACCATTGATGGTGCTGATCAAATTAATGCTGATTTTCAAGGTATCAAAGGTGGCGGAGCTGCACATTTGTTTGAAAAAATTGTTGCAATTAATTCTAAGCGGAATATGTGGATTGTGGATCAATCAAAAATGGTTCAAACTTTAGGCAGTTTCCCCTTGCCATTGGAAGTCATCCCTTATGGTAGTCAGCAGTTGTTTAAACGGTTAGCTGCTAAAGGATTGAAACCAGTTTTCCGTGAACAAAATGGTCAACGTGTATTAACAGATTCAAAGAATTACATTATTGATTTGCATTTAGGCGAGATTAAAGCGCCGTTTGAACTTGCACAATATTTGAACCGTCAAGTTGGGTTAGTTGAGCATGGGCTTTTCCTAAATGTGGTCAATACCGTTATTGTTGGTTATGATGATGGCCCCAAGGTTTTACAAGCTCCGGAACGACCAAGTTATCAACAAGTACAACAAAATTAAAGGAGTGTCACAATTATGGCAAAAAAAATTATTTTAGACTGCGATCCCGGACATGATGATGCCATTGCGTTAATGATGGCAGTTGCGTCGCCTAAAATTGAACTATTAGCAGTAACTTCTTCAGCAGGTAATCAGACACCGGATAAAACATTGAATAATGTTTTACGAATGTTGACTTTACTGGGACGGACTGATATTCCGGTAGCAGCAGGTAACCAAAAGCCATTGATGCAAGGTTTACAAATTGCTGATGATGTACATGGTAAAACTGGGCTTGATGGCGCAACGCTACCTGAACCTGGTTTTAAGCCAGAACCAATCCCAGCAGTTGAATTAATTGCTAAAACGTTACGCGCAAGTGAAGAACCAGTTACATTAGTAGTCACTGGTCCAATGACTAATGCAGCACTATTCTTAGCCGTTCATCCAGAATTAAAAGAAAAAATTGACCAAATTGTATTCATGGGTGGTGCGATGAGCTTAGGTAACTGGGCACCTAGCGTTGAATTTAACATGTATGTTGATCCAGAAGCTGCTAAAATGGTGGTTGATTCTGGTTTGCCATTGGTCATGGCTGGTTTGGATGTAACACATAAAGCTCAAATTCTAGCAGAAGATGTTGAGGTTTTCCGTAAAATGGGGAATCCAGTAGCTGATGCCATGACTGGTTTGTTAGATTTCTATAACATTTATTACAGTCAACCTAAATGGGGCTTTGAAGGAACACCGGTCCACGATCCTTGTACCATTGCTTGGTTGATTGATCCGTCAATGTTTGAAACTACTAAGTGTAATGTAGATGTTGAAACGACCGGCAAATTAACGCGGGGTGAGACACTGGTTGATTACTATGATTTAACTGGCAAGCCCGCAAATGCAGAAGTTTTATTAGGCATTGACCGGAAGAAATTTGTCAGCTTGATCACTGAGTGCATGCATCAATTTGATGCTTAATCTGCATTGAAATGTTGTAAGTAAAATAGCTGTTAACGACTTTTTGAACACCAACATAATGGTGGTGGGGGAAATTCACTTAAGGTGGATTTCCTCTTTTTTGTGCTGCAAAGAGAATCGTTTGTTGGGACAGATGCTCATTTTTTATCTATAATGGCATTAAGGAGATGATTTCATGCAGCTAACAGTTACCAATGAAACGGATATAACAGAATTAATTACAAAAGATGATCCGGACGCGAAAGCAACATTATTGGCCGTTTTGATTCCGCAAGCAAAAGGTCAGCGAGCACAAGTTGGTTTTGTACATGATAATACGGAAGGCACGGCTAATTGGCTAGCCAAGATTGCCTATCATAGTGCTAATTTAGATGTGACTTACAATGTGGCTAAACCGATGGAAGAAGCGCAGCAATTAATACAACGTTTACGAAAATTACGTCATTATCAATTTGCTCAGACGTTTAAACTGTCAGATGGTCTAGCGGCCACTGAAGATACCGTTGCACTACCACGAGATTAATTAAATTTTGTTAGGATATAAAAATCACCACTGCTGTTGGTGGTTTTTTAATCTAAAAATTGTAAGCGTTTTAAAAAATCGTTGACAGGGTGAATTTAAAAGGTTATAGTCAGGTTGTAAGGTATTTCATCATTACCTTTAAATCAATTCTCTTTCTCTCTTATGCCAACCACTGTTCCGCAGACAGTGGTTTTTGCATTTTAATAATTTATTGCTAAAATAAGAACTTGCGGTGTTTATTACTGGCATTTATCCATTTTGAAATGATGACTATCAAATGTGGGGGCAATTAATCATGGCAGAGAAATTTACAATTGATTTAATTCAGGAGATCACGCGTAATGATGGGTCTACGTACATTGATATCAGTAATATGATGATGAATGGGCGGGCAGAACTAGCGGCGATTCGTGGTTTAATTAAACAAGTACGGATTATTCAGTTGAACATCCCGCACTCAACTGCGGTGACAGCTTATGAAAAGTATTTAAATGAGCATTTTACCATTCCGGCAGAAGACTTTGATCAGTGGCAAGAATGGTTGCCAGAAAAAGGGACTGCCAGCGAAAAAAATTATCAAGCCATTATTCATGAAAATCATGTTGGATAATGCGCACATTATTACTTAATTTATTTTGTAATATTTTAGTTGTATTTAGCTATTTTTTATAGTATAATTATAGCATCAATTTTATTTGTCCAGTAGTTCAGTGGTAGAATGCCGGTCTGTTAAACCGAGGGTCGCTGGTTCGAATCCAGCCTGGACAGTGGCTGGTATTAAGCCATCACTGCAAATTAAGTTAAGTCATCGTGTGTTACGTTAAATAAGTATTTAAAATAAACCGTAGGACAATCCATTAACATGATTGTCTTACGGTTTACTTTATATTAAATGTGAAGCTAAATAGATTCATTGGCGTGCAATTTCAAGCTAGAAAAGCTAAGCTTAAATTAGTTTAAAAAAGGTGATGGCAACATGCAGTATTTTACGGCAGATACACATTTTTTTCATAAACAATTGTTGGGGCAAAATGATTTTGCACCGCGCCCATTTGAATCAGTGGCTGCAATGAATCGAGCAATTATCACGGCGTGGAATGAGCGCGTATTACCGCACGATGTGGTGTACCATTTAGGAGACATTGCTATGTGTCCCGGAAATTATCCTAGCCAAGCAGAGATTTTGGGCGTTTTATCACAACTTAACGGGCATTTAGTTTTTATTAAGGGTAATCATGATAGTAGGGCCTTATTTAAATATTTAGCAAAGCATGATCCTTTAGCAGGTAAGCAGCACCCAAAATTTCAATTTCATGATGTAGGTGCGTTGATTAAAATGAATCATTTTCAGTTCTTCATGACTCATTATCCTTTATTATTGGGGATTACTAGTCAAACAATGAATTTACACGGTCACATTCATCATTCAAGCGTTCCGATTGCTGAAAATATTAATGTGGGAATTGATGCTCCAGAACGGGAATTATTAGCTCACAAGCTACCTTTTGGAACGCCTTTAGCAGAAGCTGAATTGTTTGAAATTTACCATAAGAAACAAGCATTATTAGCTAAAAAATAATGTTAATGCGGTGAATGGGTAAGTGCAGTGCTGATTCCGCTAGTGATGATTGGACTTGACGACGTTAAATTTTAACTCTAAGCTAATGATAGTTTAGAAAAAGGAGCGGCAATAATGACGGAAACGATCCACCTATTGCATACGAATGATTTACATTCACATTTTGAACATTGGCCGCGGATCCGCCGTTGGTTAAAATCACAGCAAAAAAAATGGCGTAGCCAAGGAGATACTGTCATTACTCTCGATATTGGGGATGCAATGGATCGCATGCATCCACTGACGGAAGCAACAGATGGCAAAGCAAATGTTGCACTGTTGAACCAGGTCGGTTATGATGCGGTGACTATTGGTAATAATGAAGGCATCGGTAATTCGGCTGCTCAGCTTAACCATCTTTATGATCAAGCTAATTTTGCTGTAGTACTAGCTAATTTGCGTTCACAAAAAACACAGCAACGGCCGCATTGGGCGCTAGAGGCAAAAATTATAACAACAGCGGCTGGTACTCGTGTGGCGTTATTTGGTTTAACGGCACCTTATATTGATACCTACCGGCCTAATGGCTGGGCGTTAACAGTGGTTCAGCAAGAATTACCTAAATTACTGGCCAAATTAGCGGGTAAAGCAGATGTTTTCGTTTTGCTCTCCCATTTAGGAATTGATGTGGATAAGTGGATTGCACAGCATTATCCGCAAGTAACGGTGATTATTGGCAGCCACACGCATCATCTTTTAGCTAATGGTTTAAAACTTAATCATTCCCTATTGGCTGCTGCTGGGCGGTATGGCGAATATGTCGGGCACATTACTTTAAAATTGAACCAACAGCATCAAGTGGCGCACGAAACTGCTCAAGTTGTGAAAACAGTGAGCTTACCAGTAGCGGCAAGCGACCAAGCCGAAATTGAAGGTTACCGTCAACGCGGGCACCAGCTATTAAAAGCACAAGTCATTACTACACTGCCGCATCAGCTAGCGGCGAAGGCAAAGGGTAATTCGGCATTAATGCAACTTGCATTAGATGCGATTGCGTGGACGGCTGGTACCCAAGTTGCTATATTAAACACCGGTGTTTTTTTGGCTTCATTTCAAGCTGGACCTTTAACTGCAGATGATTTACACACTGCTTTGCCACATGCGATGCATTTATTGCGGATTCAGCTTTCAGGTTATGATGTCTGGCGTTTAGTGAGAGAAATTGAAAAAGCGCGGTTGTTTTTACAACATTATCAACTCCACGGCATGGGTTTTCGCGGAAATTATTTTGGCGATATGGTTTATTCCGGTTTAACTTGGAATCCAGTCAAGCAAACTGTCAAATGGCATGGTCGGCATTTAAACCCGGATAAAAAATATACATTAGTTGGCATGGATACCTACCTATATTTTCCATTTTTCCCGACCATTGAAATCGTGGGGGAAACAGAAGTGCTGTTTCCTGGAGTTTTACGGGATGCAATTGGGCGCTACTTAAAAGCTCAGAATCAAAGTGAGGTGGCAGATCATCACTAAAAAAAAGCAGACTAAATTGACTAAGAAGCCGGCTTCTGTTGATTTAACAGCTAAGCTAAATGCTGCAAAGTTAAAAGAAGCGGCGGCTAATCATATTGTAATGGAAAGTGCAGAGCACTTGACTATTAATGGACAGGACTATGCCTTAGTCGCAAATTATCATGATGGGTTTGATAAAGAAAAATTAGCCGTTCGTTTTAGCGATATTTTATTTAAATATGATTACATCGTAGGCGATTGGGGTTATGAGCAACTGCGTTTAAAGGGTTTTTATGCGGAAAATAATAAACGTGCTCATCGCGATCAATTGATTAATACCTTGCAAGATTATTTGTATGAATACTGTAACTTTGGCTGTGCGTATTTTGTTTTACAGCGCTTAGGTGCGCCTAAGCATGAATCACGTCCGGCAAAGCACCATCGCTCACATTTGTCCCGCGGGCAGCATGATCGTGCTGTGACTAAAAAGAAAGAACACCACACTGCCAAAAAAGCAGGCAGAAAGCGGCATTTTACGATTAAACGTCAACAGACAATGAATAAAGTTCATTGAGGTAGAAGAAGGGGAATTGAGTCAGGTATATGCAGAAAAAATATAAAGCTTATTTTATTGATTTAGATGGTACTTTGTACCGGGGAAAAGAAAAAATTCCCGCTGCTTCCCGTTTTATTGGGCGTTTACGTGCAGCAGGAATTCCTTTTTTAGTCCTAACAAATAACACAACCCAATCGCCAGAAACAGTGGCAAGAAATTTAACCGCGAATTATGACATGCAAATCGAACCTGAAAATGTTTATACGGCTGGACTAGCAACGGCTGATTATTTAAAGCAGCTCAATCTTGGCCATACTGTGTATGCTATTGGTGAGCTAGGCTTGAAACAAGCGCTATTGGATCAAGGCTTTTCTTTTGCTGAATACAAGCCTGCGTATGTCGTGGTGGGTTTAGATTATGATGTTACTTACCATAAATTTGAAAAGGCAACTTTAGCTATTCGCCGTGGTGCCAAATTTATTGGCACTAATGCAGACACTAATTTACCTAATGAACGCGGCTTGGTGCCTGGTGCCGGTTCTGTTATTGCTTTAGTGGAACGGGCGACTCAGCAGCGCGCAACTTATGTGGGCAAGCCAGAGCCAATTATGTTAAAAGCTGCATTAGCACATTTTGGATTGAAAAAATCTGAAGCTCTCATGGTGGGGGATAACTACAATACAGACATTATGGCTGGCATTAATACCGGTGTCGATACTTTATTGGTTTATACTGGTTATTCTAAGCCTGAAGACATTAAAAAGGTGGCTGTTAAACCAACTTATGAAATTATGAGTTTAGATCAATGGCAGCTTTAACCGTTTATCGTATCAAACGCTTTTTTTGGTGGCTGTGTCTCTTTTTTTGCCTGTTGAGTTGGACGATTTTGTTAACGTTTAGTGCAAGTTGGCTGTACCGATTGGATGCTCACTTTTTAGGGATTGCCAGTCAAGTTTCATTATCAACTCAACAATTGATGCGCAATTATCATCAAATGCTGGATTATGTTTTATTCCCATGGGTTCAGAATTTACAAATGACTGATTTTCCCAGCTCTTTTACTGGCGTACAACATTTTGCGGATGTCAAACAATTGGTGTTGCTTAATTATTTGGTGTTACTGTTGACGACACCGTTAAGTGTTTATTTTTTACGGCGTTTACGGCAACAAAATTTACTCTGGCAATTGCAAGGGCCAGCGGCTTTGATGGCGGGAGTGCCGATCATTATTTTATTTGCTTTGCTGATCAATTTTCAGGATTTTTTTACCGTTTTTCATCAGCTTCTCTTTCGCAATCAAGATTGGCTGTTTGATCCCGCCTTAGATCCCATTATTAATGCGTTGCCGGCGACTTTTTTCTTACATTGTTTCCTACTGGCCATTGGTTGGTTTGAAATTGGGGCGGTTACCGGCTGGTTAATTGGGCGGCACGCGTTAAATTCTCTGGCCTAACTGGTGATAAGTTATCAAAAAACGTACACACTCAGATTAAGTTCAACTTTCTGAGTGTGTACGTTTTTTTGATCTAAATGCCTATCATTTTAGTAATTATCTTCAGCTTCTGGATGTGCATGTGCAAGACGGCTAGCAGCAGCTGCGGCAACAGCGCCGACTAAATCGTCTAAAAAGGTGTGGATAATACCGGGTTCGTGGGCATTTAATTTTTTCAGAATACCAGGTTTGATTTTATCAATGTAACCATAATTAGTTGACCCGATTGAACCATAGACATTGACAATACTCAATGCCATGACTTCATCGATGCCGTACAAGCCTTCATCGTTCTCGATGATTTCTTGTAATGGATTCATCAATTGCTTTTTCTCGGCCAATATATCTAACTGAATACCGGTCATAATTGCATTTTGGACTTCGCGCTTATGCAAGACAACTTCAACACTGTGGCGGCATTCCGTTAACGTTAAATGAGGGATGTAGTCTTTTTGCAAAAACATTACTAATTTAGCGATGTCATCTAATCCCACACCACGTTGTGTGAGTAAATTAATCGTGGTTTCGTATAATTTAATTTGATTTGGTGTCATGATTAACGCTCCAATTGTGTACTGTGTAGGGATTGCCGCCGTTCTGGATACAATTTTAAGGCAATGTGATTGATTGCAGTGGGCGCTTCACCAAAACCAGCAGCGATTAATTTAACTTTGCCGGGATAAGTGACACAATCACCAATACCGTAAATACCAGCAACGCCGGTTTCCATATTTTGATCGACTTTTAAAGCCCGATGTTCTAAAGGTAAGTGCCATTTGCGTAAAACGCGGCTGTCAGCAGTAAAACCATAGTTGACTAGTAGTGCGTCAACGGCCAAGTCGATATGGTGGTCGCCACGAACTTGCTTAAGTCCTAGTTTAAAGGTGGGATCAACGCTGACTTGATCAATTAGATAAGGTGTCACCAACTGGACTTGACTTTGTTCCAAGCGTGCAACACTTGATTCTAATCCGCGGAATTGTTGCCGGCGGTGAATGAGGTAAACTTTTTTTGCAATCTGTTCTAAAGTCAGTGCCCAATCGATGGCGGAATCACCGCCACCAGCAATGGCAACCGTTTTATCTTTGAAATTAGCCGTATTTTTAACAAAGTAAAAAATTCGCTTACCTTCTAGTTTTGGATCATAGTCGATGGCCAATTTTCGCGGTGCAAATGCGCCACCGCCAATGGCTACTACAACGTTTCGGGTTCTACGAGTGCCTTGACTCGTCGTTAAGGTGAAGTAACTGTCTGTTTGTTCAATGGCAGTGACTTCTTCATTAGTTGCCACTGTCGGAGCAAAATCAGGGAAAGCGGCCATTTGTTTGTGTAAGGCGGTTACTAATTGACCACCTTTAATGCCAGCAAAGCCGGCAACATCACGAATGATTTTCTCCGGATAAAGCGTTGCAACTTGACCACCTAATTCGGGTAAACTTTCAACAACTAGTGTATCTAACTGACGCATGCCAGCATAAAAAGCGGTGAACATTCCAACGGGACCGCCACCTATAATAGTAACATCATAAATGTGATTTGAATCAGACAAAATTTGATTTCCTTCCTAAAATGAGCTGTATTGATAAAAATTACTCTAGCACAAAAGTAGGTTAAAGAACAAGCAGGTGTGCCGTTGTTGTGCTTTGAAATCGAATAAACAATTTTTGTCAGTGAACCGGTTTTTTGGTATGCTAATCACGTTTGATAATTTAATTAATTCGGAGGACAATTATGACTTACCCGCAATTAGCTTTGGATGCTGCTAAAGGACCTATGGCAGAAATTAAAACAACATTAGGTACGATTAAGGTTCAATTATTTCCAGACGAAGCACCAAAAACTGTTAAAAACTTTGTTCAATTAGCACAGGATGGTTATTATGATGGCGTTATTTTTCACCGTGTGATTCCAGATTTTATGATTCAAGGTGGTGATCCTACCGGTACTGGAACTGGTGGTAAGAGTATTTTTGGACAACCATTTGAAGATGAATTTTCAGATAAATTGTTTAATTTAAATGGGGCTTTGTCAATGGCAAACGCTGGACCTAATACTAATGGAAGCCAATTCTTTATTGTCACAAATCAACATGTACCAGCAGATATGTTCGATCAAATGCAGGCGGCCCATTTTCCTAGTGAAATTATTGCGGCTTATAAGAAAGGTGGGACACCCTGGTTAGATCATCGCCATACAGTATTTGGTCAAGTCGTTTCTGGACTAGATGTTGCACATAAAATCAGCCAGGTTAAACGTGATGCACAAGATAAGCCACTGACGGCTGTTAAGATTGAAACCATTACAATTGCCTAATTTTAACTAATAAGCAGAGGAATAATGACTCTGCTTTTTTATTTTATCTTGACTTGCAGAAAACAAGTTGCCTTAGTTATAATGATTTGTTAGATTATAACAGCTGCTTAAAAAAGGAGGAGTGCTAAATGACTTATCATATTGGTGATACTGTTACTGGTATAGTGACTGGCATCCAACCTTATGGCGCATTTGTCGCGCTTGACGAAAAAACACAAGGATTAATTCACATTTCTGAATGCCAGACTGGTTATGTTCCAGATATTCATCAACTTTTACAAGTTGGCCAAAAAGTTCAGGTTCAGATATTAGATATAGATGAGTTTAATCAAAAGATTAGTTTGTCGCGACGGACGTTAGCGGCCAAGCCGATTTTGGATCACGATTTTCATTACCGGAAGCATTATTGGACCAGTCGCACGGTTCATACTGGGTTTGATCCCATTGCAGAAAATTTACCGATTTGGATTTCACGGGCGTTGACAGAATTAGTGCGAGAATAATAAAGGGGATTGACCATGAAACAAATTGCAGGAACAATTATGTTATTTGATGATAACGGTGAACCTAATTTTTTAGTTACTGAAAAGGCTGATCGATATCACTTATTGTTGACAACACAAGAAGCACATAAAACGCCACTGGCTTCTATTTTAGGTATGCTAAAGTGGCAACTAGGTGTCGATGTTACTATGCTACGTTTAAGTGAATTGAGTAATGTGATTATTCGTGGCAATGATGTTTCTTTGTTTGTTTTTAAGTGGGGGACATTAACGCCACAACAATTAGCTGATAATATTGAAAAATTACGGCAGGCTGGTTATACGTTTGAACGACCTAAAAAGTTACGTGGGTTATTGGCGGAAATTGATATGAGTGGTGTGCCACATTTTGATTAGGAATACGTTGTATTTATTTTGCAATTGTTTTTAAACTAATTGTGTTTTAAATTTAAATTTTTTCTTGACGCATTGGTGAAATGTTGCTATAGTATTGATTGTTGTCAGTTAACGTTTGTTTAATTAACTGAATTTGGGCTTGACAATCACTGATTAGTTTTGCTAAACTAAGCTGGTTGTCATTTGAGCCTTTATGCAATAACTGC
>NZ_AYYI01000035.1 GCF_001436505.1 Loigolactobacillus rennini DSM 20253
CTTTATGGGTTTTTCTGTCCATTAATATGTTCAACTTAAATTTTACAATCTACCATTAAATAAAAAAAGGAGCTTAAAAATGGCTAACAAAACCGAAATTAAATTTTTTATCATTTCAGATTCTGTTGGTGAAACAGCTTTAAATATGGTACGTGCAGCCTTAGCCCAATTTGCTGATGTTGCACCAGTCTATTACCGCTTTCCGTTCACCAACACTGCTGAACGTTTAACCAGTGTTTTAAAACAAGCCCAAAAAGAACAGCCAATTATCATCCAAACGTTAGTGACAGATGATTTAGCCAGCCAAGTGAATCAATTTGCCAGCCAACAAAATCTGGTTTGTTATGATTTACTAGGCCCGATCATGCGTGAAATTACCAAGCGTTCTGGTGAATCACCACGTGGTGAAGCTGGCGCCATTCACCGATTAAATGATCGTTACTTTGACCGAATTTCCGCCATGGAGTTTGCGGTCATGTACGATGATGGTAAAGACCCTAAAGGCTTTTTAGAAGCTGACATTTTATTGCTAGGTGTTTCAAGAACTTCAAAAACACCACTGTCACTTTTCTTGGCAAATCGTAACTTAAAAGTTGCCAACTTACCGTTAGTCCCTTCTGCCCACATTCCCGAACAACTTTGGCAGGTTGATCCCAACAAAATCATCGGTTTAACAACAGATGTTTCAGTTCTCAATAATTTTCGTCGTGAACGCATGATTGCTTACGGCTTAAATCCGAATACCACTTATTCAGACACTAACCAGATTACCACTGAACTCGACTTTGCTCAAAAATTATATGATAAACTTGGTTGTTACGTCATCAATACCGCCCACCGTTCCATTGAAGAAACTGCCACTTTAATTTTGGAACATCTAGGCTTAGACCACTACAGCAACAAATAAGAGCAAAAATAGCCACTGCACTTCTTGATAAAGTGTAGTGGCTATTTTAAATTTAACGAATTGGTTTTTGTGCCAAAATATCTGCTGCCAAATTTGGGTTCATTTTTTGCGCTTTTAACATCGCAATTTCATAGCCGTAAGGGGCAAACCGTTCCCCTGCATCTGTTTTTAACCACGGCGTTTCCATAATTTTAGGAATTTTAGCAAATTCCGGTAAATGCGCCACTTGATTTAAAGCAGTGAAGCCAATTGTACCCAATCCAATGTTTTGGTGCCGGTCCTTATGGCTGCCCTGCTCATTTTTAGAATCATTTAAGTGAAGAACCTGTAGTCGTTTTAACCCAATCACCTGATCAAATTTAGTCAAAACACCGTCTAAATCATGCTTAACGTCATAACCCGCATCATTGGTATGACAAGTGTCAAAACAGACACTTAAATGATCATTTAAATTGACCCCAGCAATGATTTCCGCCAATTCTTCAAAACTGCGACCAATTTCTGTTCCTTTACCGGCCATGGTTTCCAACGCAATTTTTGCCGTTTGTTTAGAATCTAATACTAAGTTCAATCCCTTAATCAAATTAGCAATCCCTGCAGCAGCGCCAGCACCGACATGCGCCCCGGGATGTAAAACAATTTGTTTTGCGCCTAACGCTTCTGCACGTTCAATTTCTGCTCGCAAAAAATCTACTGCAAATGCAAAGTGATCTTTCTTTTTAGTGTTGGCCAAATTAATAATATAAGGCGCATGAATCACCACACTTTGTAAACCATGTGCTTGCATATAAGCTTTTCCCGCTGGAATGTTCAGGCGATCAATCGCTTTTCGCCGGGTATTTTGGGGCGCACCCGTATAAATACTAAACGTTGTTGCCCCATAACCGGCTGCTTCTTCTGCCGAACCTAAAAACATTGCTTTTCCACGCATACTGACATGAGACCCAATCAAAAACATGAAACCACGCATCCTTTACCAAAAATTCTGTTAAGCCTGAACCCTCACATGGAAGGTTCGTAAAAATGTCCTAAAATTTTAACTGAATCTGAAATGCTGACAAACGCTTTCGGATCCGACGCCCGCATGGCCACTTGCAAATTGTGCATTTCATACCGAGAAATCACTGTAAATAAAATCGTTTTTTCATCATGATGATAAGCACCTTCAGCGTCATGAACGATGGTGATCCCGCGACGCATCCGTTCTTGAATGTTGTCGATCACCTTACGCGGCTTATCGGTTACAATCATCACCTGCATTTTTTGTTGTCGTGTATAAACCATGTCCATCACTTTTCCATTGACAAAAATACCTAATGCACTATAAAAGGCATAGGGCCAACCAAACACAAAACCAGCTGCGATAATGATAAACAAGTTGCAAGTGATATTAATCGTTCCGACACTTTTACCCGTACGCTTTTGCAACACTAAACTGATGATGTCCAAACCACCGGTTGAAATACCATTTTTCAAAGCTAACCCAGTACCAAAACCGTTGACCACACCACCAAAAATGGCACAAATGATGGGATCAAAGGTAACTTGAGTGATTGGAATCAATTTCATCATCACACTGGCAAAACTGACAGCGATAAAAGTGAAAATCGTGAAACGATGGCTGATCTGACGCCAAGCTAAAATAAACAAAGGTAAGTTTAACAGAAAGAGCAAAATTGGAATCGATAATGTGAAAGAAAAAAATCGTCCGCTTAATGTCGATAACAATTGGGCAAATCCGTTCATCCCTGAGGCATAAATGTTACCTGGCTGCCAGAAAAAATTCATTGCGATTGACACACAAATTGAATATAAAAACGCCGTTGACGCTTTTGCAGTGTATTGATGCCGCTGCATGACCCGCTGTAAATCATCCATCTTCTTTTTTCTTAACCTCTTTTATTTTATTTATTATCTTAATGGTGGATGTATTATAACATACCTCCATAAGCCAATCTTGATTACCTAGTAAAATCTAATTTTTTAAGCATATTTTGTTACCATTTACTTAAAAACGACTATACTAGAAGTGAACTAAAAATTTAGTCCATTAATAATTTAGGAGGTAAGCAATATGGCAGAAGAAGTCACAGAAGCAAAAGTTCTCAATGAAACAATGAGTGAGGCGTTTGATTGGAGCGATAGCAAGACTGTAGTACGCGATGCGATCTGGGATTATTTTATGGAAAAAAATGACCACAACACCGAAAAAACAATTGCTGACGTTAAACCTTACACCGGCGGTGAAAAGAGCGAAGATGACATTAAAGACTTCGTTGAAAAGAACCTTAAAAAGTAATTAACTTAACATTAAGCTTTATCAACATAAATAAGCAGATGGCAATCATTGTGCCATCTGCTTATTTATGTTTTCTCATTTAACGTTTAATCTTTTTTTGGTTGCTTAACCGTCAAATCCAAGTCCGCTAATTGCTGCTTAGAAACTTGACTCGGTGCATCTGTTAAAGGATCACCCGCTTTAGAATTTTTAGGAAAAGCAATGACTTCACGAATATTGTCTTTGCCAGCCAACAACATTGTAAAACGATCTAATCCAATCGCTAACCCACCATGTGGCGGAAAGCCATAAGTTAACGCGTCTAACAAGAAACCAAAGCGTTCCTGCGCGCGTTCCGGGGTAATGCCCAATGCTTTAAGCATTTTTTCCTGAATGTCACGTTTATGAATCCGGATTGACCCTCCACCAAGTTCATAGCCATTTAAGACAATATCATAACTTTGTGCATGCGCCTTATGGGGATCTTCACCATCATCCAAGTAATGCAAGTCTTCTTCATTCGGCATGGTAAACGGATGGTGTGCAGCCGTCCACCGTTGCAAGCCTTCATCATATTCAAACAATGGCCAGTCAACCACCCAGATGAAGGCAAACTTGCTTTGGTCAATTAAATCTAATGCTTTTGCAAAGTAATTACGTAGATAACCTAATGTATCGGCAACAACTTTTCGTTGGTCTGCGACAAATAAGAGCAAATCACCCGTTTTAGCACCAAAACGTTGCGCAATTGTTGCTTCTTGGCCCTTGAAGAACTTGGCAATCGGGCCAGTAAAACCTGCATCAGTTAATTTTAACCAAGCTAAACCTTTAGCGCCAAAACGTTTACAGTAATCTTGCAATTTATCGATGTCTTTGCGGGAATACTGGTTAGCTGCTTGCGGTACGCAAATTCCTTTGACTTGACCGCCATTTGCCACGGCATTGCTAAACACTTTAAAGTCGGCCTCAGCCATCAGGTCAGAAAAATCTGTGAGTTCCATTCCAAAACGAATGTCCGGCTTGTCCGTACCAAAACGTGCCATTGCATCATCCCAACTAATTCGTGGAAACGGCGTTTTAACGTCAATGCCTTTAGTTGCCTTCATAACTGCTTTTAGTAAACCTTCAGTCAAATCTTGGATGGTTTTTGCATCCAAAAAACTAGTTTCCAAATCAATTTGCGTAAATTCCGGCTGCCGGTCCCCACGTAAATCTTCATCACGGAAACAACGCGCAATCTGATAATAACGATCAATACCTGCACCCATCAATAATTGTTTAAACAACTGTGGTGATTGAGGTAAAGCATAGAAATGCCCCGGGTAAACCCGCGAAGGCACTAAATAATCCCGTGCTCCTTCTGGCGTTGATTTTGTTAAATCAGGTGTTTCAACATCAATAAAACCTTGTTCATCTAAATAGTGGTGAGCTGCTTGTGTAATCTGATTACGAATTAATAAACTCCGTAACATTTCTGGTCGACGTAGGTCTAAATAACGGTACTTCATCCTTAAATCAGCAGAAACATTGATATCATCTTGAATGTAAAATGGTGGTGTCTTAGCTGTATTTAGAACTTTAAGTGCAGCAATTTCAACTTCTACTTTACCAGTTTTCATTTCGGGATTAATAGCGTCATCCCGCCGAGCAACAACCTTGCCCTGTGCTTCAATCACATATTCCGAACGGATTTTATCAGCTGCTTGCCATGCCGCACGCCCAAATTCTTGGCTAAAAACTAATTGTACAATTCCCGCACGATCACGTAAATCAACGAAGATCAAGTTCCCTAGATTACGCCGTTTTTGCACCCAGCCCATCAAGGTAACTTGCTGGCCAATATGATTTTCATTGATCATACCAGCATAAGTTGTTCGTTTATCCAATTGACTCGCCCCTTACTTTTTTCAATACTGCACCAAAATCTTGTTCAATTTCGGTTAACGGAACACTGACTTCCTTACCATTAGCCATGTTTTTAATGTGCGCTGTATGCGCCTCTAACTCACTGGTGCCAATCGTGATGACCACCTGTGCGTTTAAGCGGTTAGCGGTTTTAAACTGTGCTTTTGGCTTGCGGTTAAGATAATCATGTTCGACTGTAAAACCATGACCGCGAATAATTTGCGCAAGTTGCACCACTGTTGTTTGCGCCTCAGTCCCGATACCCACAATGTAAGCCGTTAAATCAGCAGCTGCAGGTGGTAATATACTATCTGCTTGCATCACTAATAACAACCGTTCAAGCCCAATACCAAAACCAATACCAGGCGTTTCTGGGCCGCCGATTTCTTCGACTAACCCATTGTACCGGCCACCTGCACAAACTGTCATGTAATGGCCGCCAAAAGCTTTTGAATTTGACATGATTTCAAAAATTGTGTGGTTATAATAATCTAAACCGCGAACCATATTGGGATCAATGGTGTAGGCGATTCCTAATTTATCTAATAGCTGTTTAACTTGATTAAAATGTTGTGTCGACGTTTCATCTAAGTAGTCTAAGATAGAAGGTGCTGCTTTAACAATTTCTTGGTCTTGCTTATCTTTACTGTCCAAAACTCGTAATGGATTTTTATGCAGGCGAGTTTGCGAATCTTTACTCAGCTCTGCAAAATGCGGCTCTAAAAAGTCAATCAACGCTTGTCGGTAAGCTTGCCGAGTAGTTTGATCACCTAAAGTATTAATCACTAATTTTAAGCCTGATAATTTTAATTGTTTAAACAAATTAAGCGCCATAGCAATAGTTTCAACATCAATCGTCGGACTAGGACTACCCAAGGCTTCTACACCGATTTGATGAAATTCACGCATTCGGCCTGATTGTGGCCGCTCGTAACGAAACATTGGGCCCATGTAGAATAGTTTAACCGGTTTAGGATGTTCTGGACCGTATAATTTATTTTCAACGTATGCCCGCACAATTCCAGCAGTGCCTTCAGGCCGCAAAACAACATGGCGTTTGCCTTTATCATAAAAATCATACATTTCTTTTGTAACAATATCAGATGTATCACCAACAGAACGTGAAAACACATCAAAGCTTTCAAAAATTGGTGTGCGTATTTCTCTAAATTGATAAGTTTTAAAAACTCGCCGGGCAGTTTCTTCTACGTAGTGCCAATTTTCTGACTCGCCTGGTAAAATATCCGCAGTGCCCTTTGGTCGTTGATAAACCATAATTTAGCTCCCTTTCCCTTTTAAGTTTGGCACAATTGACTAAAAAACGCCCTTGTCTGAGACAAGGGCGCATATAAGTGCACGGTACCACCTTAATGATTACTGATTGGATAACGCTCTTCGCGAAAGCAATTAAGCTTTACCTCAAAAGTGTCTCATTACTGTTCCACCGGTATAGCTTTCAGCCACGACCATACTCTCTTCAACTGGGAATCACAGTAACCTTGCTTTATCATCGGTCTTATTCATTTCACAATTACGTTACCGAAAATTACGTGAAAAGTCAAGCCTGTCTGCGGAAAAGTACTGCTTGGAACGTTAAGGTTTGCTATAATGTAAGTAATTCATTTTTGAGGTGATGGGGTTGTACATGCGTGCTAAAAAGAAAATCATTTTATTCCTGTTATTAGGATTATTTTTAGGTGGCGCAACCTTGACTACCACCACCCCAGTACAAGCACATCGTGAAACGATTACGGTTACTGCTAGTTCCGTCAACGTCCGGATGGGACCCGGACTAGCTTACGATGTTATGGCGCAACTTAAAAAAGGTGATAAAATCACCGTAATTGCCCATAAAAATAGCTGGTACCAAGTTCGACTGCACAGCGATAAAATCGGCTGGGTCGCTAGTTGGCTATTAAAAAATACAGAAATCAGTGCCACCACTAACACCAAAGGCACCATTATCGCTAACAATGTGGTCGCTAAAGAACATCCAGCAGATGATAGTGATACGTTGGGTACCTACCAACAAGGCAATCCAGTCACAGTGATTTACAAAAAAAATGGCTGGAGCCAAATTTTATTTCACAAAACAGTCGCCTGGATTCGCAGTGCATACATTACTGAAAAAAAAGCGCCTAGCACTAAACAAACTCAAAAAACAGTTGATCCTAACATTAAAAACGTTACCGTTCATTCTGATAACGCAAAATTACGCAAAAAGCCCGGTTTAGGCGGTAAAATCACTAAGGTATTAAAGCGGCGAACCCAATTGACCTATTTAGCAACAATTGGAGATTGGTATCAAGTCCAAACAGACAGTGGCAAAACTGGCTACATTGCAAATTGGGTTGTTACCCCTTCTGCTTCCAATGCGCCCATCACCACTAATGCAAATAATTTAGCTGAAGCCACCATCGTTTTAGACCCCGGTCACGGTGGCCGAGATTCTGGTGCGCTATCGCAAAAGAAAACTTACGAAAAAACCTACACGCTGGCAATTGCAAAAAAAGTTGCCAAACAATTGCGGCAAGCAGGTGCTAGAGTATTATTAACTCGCAAATCTGATAAATTTGCTACTTTAGCTTCACGACCTGCATTAGCTCAAAAAGTACACGCTGATGCCATGATCAGTCTGCACTTAGACTCCAGTCCTAAAGACAATGAAGCTAGCGGCATCACAACATATTATTATGGTAAAAGTAAAGATTCACTATTAGGTAAAACGCTAAATAAACAACTAACCAAGTTACCGATCAAAAATCGCGGCGTAGAATTTGGTAATTTCTTAGTATTACGCGAAAATAAGCAACCAGCAGTTTTATTAGAATTAGGTTACATTAACGACAAACATGATTATCGACAAATTCGCTCAAGGAAATTTCAAACTAAAGTTGCCGATGCAGTAACAACTGGTTTAAGCCATTACTTTCAATAATAATAAAGCGCCAAACAAAAAAGCAGCGGGACAATTCGGATACATGAATTGTCCCGCTGCTTTTTAAAGAAAAACTGACAGTCAGTATTTATTAATGAGCTTAACTGTTAACCTAACAGCATTTAAAATAACGCTGCAAACGCAATGATAGCAACTAAGCCCACCACAACAGTAATTCCCATCGATTTTGTCTTGGCTGCGACAATAAAAACTAAAATGGTCGATAAAATTTCAGTTAAATTTTTACTGTTATAAGTATAATTAGCCGTCACAAAAACATCTTTAGCAATCAAAGCGGTAAATAATGCAACCGGAATGTATTTCATCCATTCATTAAACCACTCTGGAATTTGCCGTTTTGAAAAGTAAAGCAACGGTACGACACGAGGCACAAACGCAACCAGCGCCGCTAAAACAATTAGGATCAAATAATCTAAATCACTCATGGTCGTCGGTCGTCTCCTTTGGCAAGTGTCTGAAACTTTCGTGGCGGCGGCGTAAGCGTAGCGAACGCAGTAATAGTGGTTTATGTTTGCCTTCTAATAGATGTTCAACTAAAAAACCAACGAAAGAAGTGGCAAGAGTTGCAACTACCAATCCCATAGTACTTTTCATCGCAATGATTAGCCAGACAGACAGCACCATTGACAAACCAGAAACGATAATGGACAGTAAGTTTTTAACTTGCATCACTAGCATATAACCAAACAACGCGGTCAACGTAAAGTTAACTAAATTGACGTCAAAATGAATTAAATTACCGATAGTTGACCCAATCATGTTACTGACAGTCCAAAATAATAATGAAAAATGATTAACCATTACGGCGCGATGGCCATTCCATTTTTTATCAGTGGCAAATTTTAAATAATTGATGGCATAATTTTCGTCATTCATCGAAGCCGAGAAATAAACCAAAAATGGTAAAGGTTCTTTTTTTAAATAAGGTGATAAACTAGCGGATAATAAGGCATAACGCATTTCTAGAAAAAACAGCATCAGTAAGACTTGCAACAAGGGTGCTTGAGTCACCAACATTGAGGCGATTAAAAATTGCGCACCGCCAGAAAACACTAAAATTGACAACAGTCCAACAAATAAAATATTAAAGCCTGCTGAATGTAGCAAAATACCACACGCCAATCCGATCGGCACGTAACTCATACAAAGTGGTAAGGCAATTTTAAATACTTTATACCAATTCTTGTCCTCTACTTTCAAAAGTAAGCCTCCAAATCTAGCAAACAAACCGAAATGATTATAACATATTAAATCAGTAAATTTATAGCCCCTTTCAAGCTTGCTGTCGAAAATACGGTATTAATTGCGCTAATGCCGTAATTGTAATCGTCGCATTTTTAACGTTATGAAAATCATCAACATCAAAAAAGCAGCTTTTAACGCCAGCTTTTTGACCCGCAATAACATCCAAGGGACGATCTCCAATCATGATGGTTGTTGCTTTATCCAGTTGGTAGCGCGTGATTAAATAATTAAGTGCTTCTGGATTTGGCTTACGTTTAAATTGAAATTCACTAGTGACATAACCACTAAAAAGCGGCGTAAAACCGCCTGCTGTTAAAAATTGTTTGGCTTGCTGGTCACGGTGTGTCAGCAAAAAATTCTGTCCACCGCTTGTGACCACTGCTTGGCAGACAGACAAAGCATCAGCAAAAGGCTGCGGGTGCTGTTGCAGCTGGCTTTCAAGCTCATGATAACGTGCTAATAAGCCGGTTATCCCTTTTGTTTGTTCTAATTGGTGGACAACACTAGTAATCGATTTTTCTTTAATTTGGCGGTAGAGTTTAGGGGCATCAATTTTGATTTGGTGCTCACCTAATGCTTGTTGCAGTGCTTGCATCATTAAAGGATAAGTGTCGTATAAAGTCCCATCAAAATCCCAAATTGCCGTTTGCAGCATAAAACAACTCCCTTTACTAAATGGACAACATAAAAAGCAGCTACGATTTTATTTATGTGCCGTATCAAACAAAATTGTCACTGGGCCATCGTTGACTAAAGAAACGGCCATATCCACACCAAACTCTCCAGTTGCTACCTTAATGCCTGTAGCTTTTAACTTTTGATTAAATAACTGATAATACCGGTTTGCTTTTTCTGGCTGGCCCGCGTCAACAAAACTAGGCCGATTACCCTTGCGTGTGTTGGCGTATAAAGTGAATTGCGAAATTGACAAAATTTCGCCACCAACAGCTGCTAGGCCTAAATTCATCTTGCCTTGTTGGTCTTCAAAAACTCGCAACTTAGTAATTTTGCGCACTAAATAATCAATATCAGCTTCTGTATCATCATCGTGAACGCCCACTAACAAAACAAAGCCATGGTTAATGGCGCCGACTACCTGCTTATCAATTGTAACACTTGCACGCTTGACCCGCTGTAAAACCACCCGCATATATCAATTCCTCCTGTTACTTGTCCGTGCACTCAACTACTCACTGGTCCGTTTGACACTATAAACATCTGGGATATTTTTAATACCATCAATTAAATGTGTCAGGTGAGCAAGATTATTGATTGCTACTGTCACATGGACCGTTACCATGTTGTCATGATCGACTTTACCGCGAACTGACGTTAAATCCTTGGTGTGTGCGTTAATATTTTGTAAAACATCGTTTAATAAACCAGAACGATTGTACCCGAAAACCTTTAGATCAGCCGCGTAAGTGGTATTTTGTGCATTATCTTCCCACTCAACTTCAATTAAACGGTTAGCCGCATCCGTTGCATTTTGAACGTTTGGACAGTCAGTCCGGTGTATCGAAACACCACGGCCTTTAGTCACATAGCCCACAATTGCATCTCCTGGTACTGGATTACAACACTTACTCAGGTGAACTAATAGATTATCCACGCCTTGAATAATCACGCCACCATCATGTTTAATTTTCAGCTTATCATTTTGCGTCTTAAGCTTACCAGCAGTCTTAACCGGTGCGGTCTTGTCACTAAGTACTGCCTGTTCTTGCTGCTTTTTTTGTGCTGCTTCTTTTTGATGACGTGTTTTTTCCGTCAATCGATTAGCGACACCTGAAGCAGATAACTCGCCATAACCAATCGCCGCTAGTAATTCTTCTTCATGATCAAAATTAAACCGAGCTAAAGCACGATTTAAGGCTTCTTTGGTTAAAAAGTCTTTGGGTGTAAAACCCAGTTCAGTTAACTGTTTCTCCAGCATGTCCCGACCTTTTTCAACGTTTTCTTCCCGATCTGCATGCTTAAAGAAACGTTTAATTTTATTTCGAGCCTTGCTAGTATTCACCAGGTTAATCCAGTCCCGGCTAGGAGATGAATTGGGTGAGGTTAAAATATCAACGATGTCCCCGTTTTTTAATTGGTAATTTAAGGGAACAATTTTACCGTTCACCTTGGCACCGACAGTTTTATTCCCAATTTCAGTATGAACGGTGTACGCAAAGTCCAATGGTCCTGATCCTTGTGATAATTCAAACACATCGCCTTTAGGCGTAAATACATAAACACGGTCGGAAAAAATATCCCCCTTGACACTAGCCATAAAATCAGCAGCATCAGCAGCTTCATCGCCTAATTCCAAAATTTCACGAAACATATCAATTTTCTTACCGTTAGAATCATATTTCACCTCATCGCGCTTACCTTCTTTATAAGCCCAATGTGCTGCAATCCCATATTCAGCAACTTGGTGCATCTCTTCAGTTCGAATTTGAATTTCTAAGGGTTTCCCCTTAGGTCCAATCACAGTAGTGTGTAACGATTGATACATATTGGCTTTTGGCATTGCAATGTAATCTTTAAAGCGTCCGGGCATCGGTTTCCATTTAGTGTGAATGGCACCCAATACGGCATAACAATCTTTAATGGTGTCCACGATGACACGAATGGCTAATAAATCGTAAATTTCAGCAAATTGCTTGTGTTTATCCCGCATTTTCTTATAAATCGAGTAAATGTGCTTAGGTCGGCCATAAATATCATAATCCAAGTTAAAGTCTGCTAACGTCCGTTTAATTTGTTGAATTGCTTCATCAATGTATGCTTGCCGTTGCGTTCGTTTTGCATTCATTAAATGAACGATGCGGTAGTACTGTTGTGGGTTTAAGTACCTTAACGCAGTATCTTCCAGTTCCCATTTAAATTGACTAATCCCTAATCGATCAGCTAAAGGTGCATAAATTTCTAAGGTTTCATTGGCGATCCGGCGCTGTTTTTCTGGCCGCAAATGCTTCAGTGTCCGCATATTATGCAACCGGTCAGCTAACTTCACCATCACCACTCGTAAATCTTTGGCCATGGCTAAAATCATTTTTCGGTGATTTTCTGCTAAAGCATCCTTATGCGCGACGTATTTAATTTTACTTAATTTCGTAACCCCATCGACAATTACCGCCACATCGTTGCCAAACAGTTCTCGAATGTCACCTAACGTAATGTTAGTGTCTTCCACCACATCATGTAAAAAGCCAGATGCGACAGTTGCGGGATCCATTTTCAATTCTGCTAAAATAGCTGCAACTTGAATTGGATGAATAATGTAAGGCTCACCTGACTTACGAAATTGTTCTTTATGAACATAAGTGGCAAAGTCCAGTGCTTTTTTAACAAATACTACATGTTCGCGATTCATATAGGTTGCAGCCAACTTAATGGTTTCATTAGCCGTATAAACTTTTGTTTTAGCCATAACCGCCACATCCTTATCTTTTTAATACAAAAATAGCACGGTAGCTATCAAAGCAGCGTGCTTAGCATGATAAAAACTAACATTACCTGCGGCAAAGTCGCAAAGCGCAACCTGACAATTCATCAGGTAAAAACGTTTTTTAAACACAATTTAATAACTAGTATAAATTATACCTGAGGCCACCTATTTTGCAACTGACAACACTGATTTACGCAGACTGTAAGCTAAATAACTTAAAATTAAATAAATACCCGCAAACCAATAACCATAACGGCCATACATTAAATATACAATTCCCGCAAACAATCCAGGAAAAATAAATAACCACCAACCAGCTAAATGACGCTTAGCCAAATAAAGACCAAGCGCAATCGCCGCCAGCATGTTGACAACAATAAATAACGCACCAATCCGGATGACCTTTGGAATGGTCAGCCAGTGAAAAATTAAAGGAAGCACCCAAGTGATGATAAAACTAAGTAAAATCACTTGAACTGAAGGATGCTTAACTAGTTGTTGTATTTTTTTCAAAAATCAAACCTCCGCACTTTAATTTTAATCAGCACAATTCCCATAATGTGGACAACGCGCTCAATAAATATAGCGGTGCCGTCTCTGCTCGCAAAATCCGTGGTCCTAACCCGGCAGGAACAAAAGCTGCCTGTCTTAATTGTAAAACCTCCGCGGGTGCTAAACCACCTTCAGGCCCAAAAACAGCCAGTAACGTTTGCCCAGCTCGCAACTGTTGAGCTGTTTGTACCAAAGCAGCATGCTCACCTTGTTTACCAGATTCTTCATAAGCCACAATACCAATGTCTTTTACTTGTTGGCACAATGCAGTCAGATTAGCCACAATGTTCACCGTTGGAATAACGTTGCGGTGGGCTTGCCGCGCCGCCTCCAACGCAATCTTACGCAGCCGCGTTAGTTTTTTTGCTTGTCGCTGCGGGGGCCATTTGGCAATACCATACTGACTAGCAAAGAAAATAAAACCAGCTGCACCTAACTCAGTCCCTTTTTGCACAATCCAATCTGCTTTTGTTTTCTTAGGAATGCCACAAGCAATCAAAACGCGGCGAGACATTTCTGTGCTTGGTAATGCCGCTTGCAGCTGCAGACTGACCGTAGTCGTTTGTAACGCGGTAACCTTAGCTCGGTAAGCTTGCTGATTAGCCGTCACAATCTCTACCTGATCATCTAATTGTCCCCGCATCACCCGCTGCAAATGATGCGCCGCTTCGCCTTCCAAAGTAACAGTTTGGCCTAATTGGGCAGTTTGGGTTGTAAAATAGCGCTGCATGCTAATCCTCCTGTTGCTGGGCAATCAGCGCACACCAATCGCCTTCTCTAAGTACTTGAATCACTGATAGACCTGCTTGCTGTAAGCCTTGCTCAACTTGTTTTAACTTTGTTGCAATCACACCAGATACAATCAAGTGGCCTTTAGGCTTCAATAAAGGTTTGGCTTGAGGAATCATTGGCAAAATAATTTCAGCTAAAATGTTAGCTACTATTACGTCTGCTGATTGTGTCACACCAGCCAATAAATTGTTGACAGTTACCGGAACTTGGGCTGCAATTGGGTTTAAAGCCAAATTATTGGTCGCTGCACGCACAGCAACCTTATCTAAATCATATGCATAGACCTGGTCAGCGCCTAGTTGCTTAGCGGTAATGCTCAACACACCAGAGCCAGTGCCGACATCCAATAACGTTTCGCCACCACGAATAACGGTTTCTAAAGCTTGCATCGCTAAGCGAGTGGTGGGGTGAGTGCCAGTACCAAAAGACATGCCTGGATCTAAAATAATTAATTTTTCTTCTGGCTGTTTAGGTTGGTAAGTCTCCCATTTAGGCACTACAGTTAAAAAGCGAGTCACCCGCACTGGATGATAATATTTCTTCCAAGCTGTCGCCCAGTTGTGACTATCAACCGCAGTGGTAGCCACTTTATTTTCACCGATCGCTAGACCAAAGTCCGTTAATTGCGCCACGCGTTGTTTAATCTGTGGCAGAATTTCTGGCAAAAAAATGGTTTCAGGATAATAAGCTGCAACTTGAGCGCCCTTTTTTATGCATGGCTGTTTAGCTGGATCATAAATTTCACCATAAGGTCCTAAAGCCTGTGCTTTAAAATCAGCAGCATCCGTAATCTCAACACCATTAGCTCCCGCTTCAATTAAAATATTTGAAACCGCCGCCACCGCTTCGCTAGTCGTGGTGACTGTTACTTTTGTCCATTCCATTTCATAACCTCCTTTAAACCTAGTGATAAGACTAAGATTGTACCTGGTCTGAATTCCTTAACGAAGCCTGCCAGCCATAGTTAGTTAAATCCATCTGCCGGCGGGGCATTTTTGAAACGTAAGGATTATGTGCCACATAAAACCGCAATGGCGCACTTTCCCAGTTGCCTTTATTTTTATTGATGCCAATTCGGGGTGCAGCCACAATGGCCTGTGGTCGTTTAACAGCAGTCAAACTCAACGTTAACGGGCTTGTTTCAAAACTAGCTAGATTCAAGTCTAAACTTTGAATACCCAGTGCCTTCATCAATTTTCCTGGTCCGTTAGTCAATTCAAAAGCAGATTTTAATGTACGCCGCCGATTAGCCTGCATCTGTTTAAGACCATAATGTGGTTCTAAACCACGGATTAAAATACCTTGAGGAACACCCACTGCCTGCGTAATTAGATTTAACAAAAATTGCCCATAGATTGTGTAAATATAAATTGTACCAGCTTCATGGTACAGTGCTTCATTTTTAGCAGAACGATGGCCGCCAAAAGCATGGGCAGCTTGATCTGATTGTCCAAGATAAGCTTCTGTTTCTACAATGTAGCCCGAAAGCAACCCAGCGGGGCTTTGATAAAATAATTGTTTGCCCAATAGGCGTTTAGCCAACGTCACCGTATCGGCTTGTTCAAAATAACCTGCAAACATAGTGCCACCTCTTTACCAAACCGGTTCGTTGTTGACTAACTGGCAACAATGGCGCCTTAAACATCATTTTGTTTACCCCAAAACATCACATCTAGCGAACCATCAGGATAAGGATAATAGTCAATTCCTAACGCATCACTAGATTGGTTGACCACCTCATAATACTGTTTAGTATCTAAACCGCCAGGATGTACAACCCGGGCATATAAATATTTCACCATTTCATGGCGCATTGCTTTATCAATTATTTTAGGGGCAGAAAAAACAAAAGTTGTATAAAGCATTTTTTTAGTTACATAGTCAAAAGTGACTTGTTTAATTGGCAAGCCACCAAAATTAGGTTCTTTTTTTAAATCAGTTACAAAAGTTTGTACTTGCTGTGTGGTAAAACGTTTTGTATAAAATAAAACGTGCCAAGTTAATGTTACTGCCAAGTAAATCCTCCTTTGGCATCTTTTTTAAGCGTGTGTAATTTCTCTTCCAATTATGCCACATTCGTGCTGCTGGTACCAGCATGAATCCCCAGCTAAGATCAGTTTAGCAGATAACGGCAGCAAGATATGAAACAATGGTCAAAATGAATTGAATTTTTTATTTTCAACTAATCATTTCACAGTAAATGTGTTATTCTTTGTGTAAGCGTATACATTAAGGAGAGCGATTAAAATGAGTACAATTGGAAATTACGCTGAAACGCAAATCCGTAAGGCTAACCCACTTTTTTCACAAATCCGAACAACGATTGAAACTGCTTTTTATGGGAACAATATGACCGCAGTCAATGATGTCACTACCGCTTATCAACTTGCAGCAAAAGCGCCTGAAACAATCGTCACTGATTTACCTATCTGCCATGCAGATGACTTAGGATTGCCACCAGATGCCACCATGTTAGTTAACAACCATGGCCGTGTTATCGGTCGAACTGCTGCTGCTCGGCGCTTCATCGATGATCCAGATGTAGATGCTGCGAAATACGCCGGTATCCTGCGCGATGCTATTTTTGCTGGTACACAGCAGCAATTTTATAAAACTGATGTCGTCGTTGGCTTAGATGAAGATTTTATGGTGGCCGCTCACTTAGCAGTGCCAAAAGGCTACGAAAATAATCTATTGTCTTACATGCTTAATTTCCAGCCATTTAACCAACAGTACCAAACACGGTATCAAAATTCTAAACCTTATCAAGAAGGCGATATTTTCATTTATGCGGATCCAAACTTCCACCACCCGGACTTCCCTGATGGTCTAGCTTTATTTGATCCCAAACATAATGCTGCTGCCATTTTGGGAATGCGTTATTTCGGTGAATTAAAAAAAGGAACGTTAACACTAGCTTGGGCAACGGCACACCGCAATGGTTATGTTGCTTGCCACGGTGGCGAAAAAGCTTTTCATTTTGAAGACCGGCCAGATCAAGTTTTCGCCATGTTTGGTCTGTCTGGTTCTGGAAAATCAACCTTAACCCACGCCAAACACGGCGGTCGCTTTAACACCACGGTCTTACATGATGATGCTTTTGTCATCTCGCATCAAGATGGCAGTTCTGTCGCACTAGAACCAGCTTATTTTGATAAAACCAACGATTACCCTTCTGGAACCGAAGAGACTAAATATTTTATGACCTTGATGAACGTGGGGGTCACGCTAAACCAAGCTGGCAAAAAAGTATTAGTCACTGAAGATTTACGCAACGGCAATGGCCGCACCATTAAATCACGCTACGCCTCAACTAACCGGGTAGATAAAGAGCCAGCTGAGATCAACGCGATTTTCTGGATTATGAAGGACGATAGCCTACCACCAGTTGTTCACATTACAGATCCAGTGTTAGCCGCAACTTTTGGTGCCACTTTAGCGACAAAACGTTCTTCTGCCGAAAACTTAGTGGGAAAAGTAGACCGCAACGCCCTAGTGATTGAACCTTTCGCGGATCCTTTCCGTGCCTATCCGTTAGCCGAAGATTACAATGATTTTAAAAATTTATTTGCTAAACGCCAAGTAGATTGCTACATTTTGAATACGGGCTACTATAATGGTAAAAAAATCCCGAAAGAAGTTACCTTGGGCATTTTAGAAAGCATTGTTAATCAAGAAATCAATTGGCAAGCTTTTGGCCCGCTAACTGATTTGCATTACGCCCCATTTGCTGACTTTCCAGTTGATTTTAACGATTCAGATTACTGCCAGTTACTGCGCACACGACTCCAAATCCGTTATGATTGGGTGGTCGCTTATGAAAAAGCACATCCACAGCATCCATTACCAGAGGAAATTAAACAAAGTCTAACGCAGTTAATTGATGCGTTGAAAACAACAGAATAAATAACGAACAACCCTCGTCAATTACTTGACGGGGGTTGTTGCATTAGGTGTTATTTCAATCCAATTGACATAAATTTAATTATTGATATTATTTATAATTTTTTTATTTTTTGGTGCCTTGTTTAGCAAATATTTTGCAACTGCAAGCTCTCAATATTCATTGGATTCATTTAAAGTAATTCATTTAAACTGGTTTACTGAAATTATCTTTAGAAATACAATAACATTTTTAGTATTAAGCTCTACTCTTTTTTTGGTAGCGTCAAGAATCTTGTGTAAATGAAATGCCTTCGTACATATAATATGTATC
>NZ_AYYI01000036.1 GCF_001436505.1 Loigolactobacillus rennini DSM 20253
CCTTTATGGGTTTTTCTGTCCACTAATATGTTCAACTTAAATTTTACAATCTACCAAATACAAAAACTGGTGGTAAAAACTAACCACCAGTACAATTAATTTTTATTCTTTTTTAATAATTAACAATTTAATGCCACAAAATCAAATAACAATTTTGCCTAGCTATCCCTTTCCCCCATCACCGCATTTGCCGCCGCAGTGATGGCGAGTTTGACGTGCTCGTACGTCAAACCGCCTTGCAAGTACAGTGTGTACGGTGGACGCAGTGGACCGTCTGCAGAAAGTTCCACGCTTGCGCCTTGAACAAAGGTGCCAGCTGCCATAATGATTTTATCTTCATAACCTGCCATGTCACTAGGAATGGGGGTGACGAAGGCATCGACTGGTGAAAAGCGTTGAATTTCTTCTGCAAACTTTGTCATGGCGTTGGCTTCACCAAAGTTTACTGTTTGAATTAAATCAGTCCGCGGGGCATTCCATTTTGGCCGCACGTCTAAGCCTAGTCTTTCTAGTAACGCCGCGGTAAAAACAGCCCCCTTTAATGCTTCACCGACAACGTGTGGGGCTAAGAAAAAGCCTTGGAACATGTTACCTAAGCTATTTAGCGTTGGTGCTTCTTCTGAACCAATACCTGGTACAGTCAGTGCGTAACCTATTTTTTCCACTAAATCTTGGTTACCGGCAACATAGCCACCTGTGCGCGCTAAACCGCCGCCAGGATTTTTAATTAACGAACCGGCGATTAAATCCGCCCCGACTTCTAAAGGTTCTTTCGTTTCGGAAAATTCGCCGTAGCAATTATCAACAAAAATCGTGACGTCTGGCGCGACGCGGCGAACAGCTTTAATCATGGTAGCAATTTCTGCGATGGTAAAACTATCTCGATTAGAATAACCTCGGGAGCGTTGAATCGCCACCACCTTAGTTTGTGGGGTGATGTGCGCTGGAATTTCAGATAATGCCACTTTGCCAGCTGCGGTTAATGGAATTTGATCAAACGTGACCCCAAAGTCTTTTAATGATCCGATCCCATTGCCAGCAAGTCCGATGACTTCTTGCAAAGTATCATAGGGCATTCCAGTTAAATAAAGTAATTGGTCGCCAGGACGCAGCATGCCAAAAAAGGCAGTACCGATAGCGTGGGTACCAGAAACAAACTGTGGCCGGACTAACGCTGCTTCGCCACCAAAAGCTTGGGCGTAAATGGCATCCAATTGATCCCGGCCAGCATCATCATAACCATAGCCTGTAGTGCCATTAAAGCTTTCCGCGGCGACTTTTTGGTCGCGAAAAGCCGTTAGCACTTTACGTTGGTTGGTTAACACTTGCGCACTGATTTGGGCTAAACGGGGTTGAATCTGTTGATCCACTTGGGTGACTAAAGATTGTAATTGTGGTGAAATTTCATCTGTCATCATTGATCATTCCTTTGCTAAATTAATCATTTAAAAATTGCACGACTGTTTGTTCAATCTGCATTAATTGATCTGGTTGGGCCAGCAAATCAAACCAGTGTGTCGCCATTTGGTTGCGGAAATAGGTTAATTGGCGCTTAGCAAAATGACGGGAATTCTTCTTCACTGTGGTAACAGCCTCTGCCAAAGTGCATTCCCCTGCAAAATACGGGAAAAATTCTTTGTAACCAATGGCTTTACTGGCCTGTGGAGCTTGCTGGCGCTGTTGGTAAACCATTTTTGCTTCTGTTAATAAACCTGCAGCCAGCATTTGATCCACCCGCTGGTTAATCCGCGCATACAAGACTGATCGCTGCGTGGTTAAACCGATAACTAAAGGCTGATATGCAGGATTATACTGGTCTGTCTGTGCAGAAATCGGTTTGCCAGTGGTTTCAAAAACTTCTAACGCCCGGATCAAACGTCGGCTATCCCCAGGTGAGATTTTCCGCGCACTGATCGGATCCACTTGGGCCACAGCCTGCTGCAAAGCTTGAATGCCATGTACCACTAAAAAATGCTCCCACTTGGCCCGCAATTTAGGCTGTGGTGCGCTAGCCGAGCCCCCTAGCTGATACCCGCGCAATAAAGACTGCAGGTAAAAACCGGTGCCACCTACAACGAAAGGTTGGTGTCCGCGTTTAGCAGTGGCCGTAATTGCTTGAGTGGCTAAGCGTTTAAAGTCCGCGACGGTAAAGGGTTCTGTCAGTTCCCGGACGTTTAACAAATGGTGGCGGATCCCCTGCTGTTCTTGCGGTAAAATCTTTGCCGTCCCGATATCCAGCTTGCGGTAAACCTGCATAGAATCACCAGAGATCACTTCGCCATTAAAACGATGGGCTAGTTTTAAGCTTAATGCGGTTTTACCCACTGCTGTGGGACCGACAATTAAAATCAGCTTCTGTTTTGGCATGGTTGTCACCTCTTCATTTAAACTAAAAGGTTGACACTGCACTAGCAAGTCAACCTTTAAAATTAATATTTTTTCCGCTTGGTTTTACCATCCCAAGATTGATAACCGCGTTTCAGCCAAAAAATTTGTTTGTAGCCCTTCCGGTGCAGCAAAATCGCTGCACGAGTACTAAGCGTCCGGCCTTGATCGTACAAATAAACTGGTAAATCAGGCCGAATTTCATTATACCGCTGTTTCATTTGTGAATAAGGAATGTTACGCGCACCTAAAATATGACCGGAATCAAAATACTTGGCCTCTCTTAAATCAATAATTTGCGCTTTACGCATCCCTGCATTAAAGTCTTCTTCTTCTAATTGCGTCCCAACCCGCTTACGTTGGATCATAAAATAAACTTGCTGGCCGACAATGTAAAGTAAAAACGCGACAACAATAACCGTCAGAATCGTATTTAACATGAACCATTAACCTCCCAAATTCCGTTTCGATTAAGCAAAAGCTAACGCTAAGGAACCAGCACCGATCACGCCGGCTTCATTTCCTAATTCAGCAAGCTTCAGCTTTGTGGTTTCGCGGACTTGTGGGAAAGTATAGTCATCAAAATAAGCCTGAACCTGATTCAATAAGAAAACACCTGCTGCGGAAACACCACCGCCAATGACGATAAAAGTTGGATTTAATGTGTTCGCCACATTTCCTAGCGCAATGCCTAAATATTGCGCCACGCGATCAACTACCATTTTAGCTAGCGGGTCGCCTGCTTTAGCTAAATCAAAAGTAATTTTAGATGAAATTTCGTTACCATCATCTAACGTTTGTTTCAATTCAGAATCTCCTGCATACTCTTCGGCCATATCCCGAGCGACGCGCACCACACCAGTTGCTGAAGCAACGGTTTCTAAACAACCGTGCTTACCGCAAGTACACAAGTAACCTTTAGGATCAACGGTAATGTGGCCGATTTCACCAGCTGAGCCAGCGGCACCGTGCAATAAATGACCATCAGCGATAATACCGCCACCAACACCGGTGCCTAAAGTGACAAAGGCCACATTATCATCATTTTCACCGGCGCCTTTCCAACGTTCACCTAATGCAGCGACGTTGGCATCGTTATCAATGGCAAACTTAATTCCTGTCCCTGCTTCAATCTCTTGTTTGGCTTGTTGCAAAGTTTTCCAATTTAAATTGTAGGCGCCAATAATGGTCCCTAATTGCCGGTCAACCGTCCCCGGCGATCCCATACCAATACCCAAAAATTGCTCAGGCACCATTTGGTACAACTTCAAGTGGTGGTTAATTGAAGTTACAATATCAGGAATAATGTGGGCGCCTTCATCTAAAATATTAGTGTCAATACTCCAGCGTTGTTGAATGGCGCCACTAGTTGTCAAAATGGCAAATTTAGTGGTGGTACCACCTAAGTCAACGCCGATTAATTTTTTATCCATCGTTATCACTTGCCTTTATCTTGTTTTTGTTGTTCCCGCCGCTGCTCAATTTCATGTTCGCGACGTAAAATCATTTTTGCCTGTAAATAAGGCTTGTGTGCCACCACACCAGCTTGGTAAAGGTGGTCAAGCTCAATTGCCATCAATTCAATGTCCCATAGTCGTTTTCCGACATAGACAAAAATATTGTAACGCTTTAGTAACTGCTGTACATCATATAAAGTCCGCATACTATCTAGTCCTATCATAACCTTGAAACATTATCGTGTAAAACCTAAATACAGGAAAAAGGCGGTTGCACCGACTAACACGATGAACGCCCCACAGCGCCGCCAACGACCAATGCTGCGTAAGTTAGGGACTCCCACTAAGTTAGCCACTAAAAAACCGCCGAGCAGTCCGCCTAAATGACCAGCTAAATCAATTCCGGGAATGAAAAGATCAAACCCAAGATTCAATAAAATAAATAACGCAAATTGCCGCCCCACTGCACGGATCGCAACATTATTGCGGAATGTTTCCATCAACATGAAAAAGGCACCAAATAGCCCAAAAAGCGCTGTGCTAGCACCAACTGAAATGCCTTGATTAAAGACAAAACTGGCAATATTGCCGGTTATGCCACTTAACAAATAGATTACAGTAAAGCGCCAATGACCAAATAAATCTTCAATCTGCATGCCAATAAAATATAGCGTAATCGAATTCACCGCGATGTGGGTTAACCCACTGTGCAAAAACATGGGTGTGATCAGTCGCCACCACTGACCTTGTTGAATTAAGAAATTAACTTTGGCACCGAAGAAAACCAACACATTGCCGTTTTCACTGCCGCCAAATAACGTTAATACTAAATAAACCAGTAATTGTAACCCGAGGAAAAAATACATCATGTACGGGCCGCTACGCCATTGTCTGATTTTACGTTGCATTCGCACCTCACCTATCTACGGTTAGCAATTGATCAATAACCCTATCAAACGGTGCCACTGGCCAAGTTGCTGTGGTAAAATACTGCCCGCTAAGCGCTAAGCTAACTGTCTTTTGCGGATGTTGACTTAAGAAGCGGTCATAGTAGCCGCCACCAAAGCCTAATCGTTGCCGAGCCGCTGAAAAGGCTAATCCGGGGACTAACATTAAATCAAACTGCGTCCGGACTTGTGTTGGCTGATACGGGGGTTCCAATAAGCCAAACTTGCTTTTTGTCAATGGTGTTGTGGCGGTATAAGGTAAAAAGGCCAACTGCCGTTTAGGCATCACTCTCGGAACATACACTTGCTTGCCCGCCTGCCAAGCTGCCTGGATTACCGGTTGCACATCAATTTCCAGTGGCTGACTTAGCGTTAAGGCGACCGTCCGAGCTTGTTGCCATTGAAGCAACGCAAAAAATTGCTGGTAGAGCTGTTGTTGAGCCTGCTGCTTTGCAGGTTGTTGCTGATAAGCCTGCAGCCATTGAATCACTTGCTGCCGCACGGCTTGTTTCGCCAGTTTTGCCATTGGAGACACCTTCCTAAAAAAATAAGCCCGGGGATTATCCCGAACTCACTTGTTCATCTCAATCGACACCAAAACGACTGCGGCAGCACCACAGTTCATTCTAGCGTGCTTACTTAGTTTCGCGATGTAACGTAACTTTCCGTTCGTTTGGGCAATATTTATTTAATTCCAACCGATCAGGATTGTTACGGCGATTTTTGCTCGTTAAGTAATTGCGATGATGGCAACTTGTGCATTCCATCGTAATGTTGACACGCATATTAAAATCCTCCCTGATGTTCAAAGTTTAAATTTTTCGACCTTCGTCTCAAACGAGTATTAGTTTATCATTTTTTAACCGCGCTGGCTAGTCCTTTTGCAAAATAATGTTAAGTCTTTTTGCTTGACAGGGAACAATCACGGTAAATCTAAAGTTATTATTATAATTCTCTCATAATTTTCACAATTCATTGCACCAAATTAATGCATGTTAAATTATTGTCGTATTTTAAGTTGTCCTCAACTGCAAAGTGGCTTAAAATCGTCTTCAGAAAGAAGGTTAGCACTTTGGCAGGTTACATTTATTTAGGCATTGCCATTATTGGCGAATTGTTAGGTACGAATTTATTAAAACTATCAGTGGGCTTCACCCGGCTTTTTCCCACGCTGGGCACGTTGTTGGCTTACGGCTTTTGCTTTTATTTTCTATCACTCTCCATTAAAACCGTCCCGCTGAATTTAGCTTACGCCAGTTGGGCTGGCTTAGGCTTGATTTTCACCACCATCATTTCAATTTTTCTTTGGCGCGAGCCTTTGAATGCCATTGGCATTTTAGGTCTCGGCTTAATTGTCGTAGGTGTGGTATTGCTAGATGGTTTTGGGACACCAGGTCATTAGTTAAGTTTAGCTGTGTCCCTTTCATTTCAACTTGTAGTCAGTTATGATAGTGCGTAAGCCTTATTTAATTGGAGCGATTAATTTATGAAGCGTCCCGACAAAAAACATCAAGTGTTGGTCATTTTAGTGCTAACAGCAGCTTTATTAGGTATCAGTGCCCATTATTTAAGCATTAACTTACCCCAGCAACACCATGATGAAGTGGCAACTGCGAAGACTAAAACACAGCGAACCAGCGTTAAAAAAGCAGTGACACCACAGAAAAAGCAAGCGACCATCGATTGGCGGGCACCCTCGGAAACTAAGCCCTATCCAGATTTAAAGCAACATTCCCACGTTACGCTAGAAGTTGCTCAGGGCAAACAGCGGGTTTACGTCAAGGATGGCAAAACCACACTGTACACCATGTATGCCTCTACCGGCATTAAACACACCACGCCAAATGGTAAATTCGCGATCCAGGCTGAACGGGGTAAAAGCTTTTATAATAAGAAGCTCAAGGAAGGCGCAAATTATTGGACGTCCTGGTCCGGTCATGGCGTTTATTTATTCCACAGTGTTCCAACGACTGCTAAAGGCCACTATAAAGCCAAGGAAGCTGAAAAATTAGGTACTAAAGCTTCGCATGGCTGTGTCCGCCTCACCATTCCAGATGCCAAGTGGATTAACCAGCACATCCCCTACGGTACCAAAGTGATCGTTCATGATCCGTAAAGAAAAAACAAAAGGAACATGCAATTAATTGCGTGTTCCTTTTTGATTACTTATTTTATGCTGATTTTGAACTACTACCAGAAGAGGTCTTTTGACCATTATCTTTAAAGTAGTTGCTAAACATTTGCTCCGCCACTTGCGTGTTGTAATGCGAACTATCCGCATTGGTTGAGATGTTCGGGAAGACCACCGCAACCGCAATCTTCGGATTATCTGCTGGCGCATACCCAACAAAACTAGACGTTAAAGTTTCTGGCGGGTCCGTATTATTTGGATTATCTGGATCATAGTAGAAGGTTTGCGCCGTCCCAGTTTTACCCGCAATAGCCGGCGTAAAGTCCTTCAAATCGTGGGCAGTTCCCCATGACATGCTACCGTGAACTACGTTATAAAAACCTTGTTTGACCACGTTAATTTCTTCTTGTGTTGACCCGATCCGGTTTAACACTTTAGGCGTGCTTTGTGTCTGAACTCGTCCTAGCCTGCCATCACTAGTAGTTCCGCGAATTGATTTTACAATGTAAGGCTGCATCCGGTACCCATTATTAGCAATGGTCGAAACGTACTGGCCTAACTGCATCACGGTGTACTGGTCAAAGTTCCCATAAGCTAAGTCCAAAGATTTTACTAAGTCATTAGTCGGTCCTGGATACCCTGACGCTTCACCAGGTAAATCAACCCCAGTTTTAACACCTAAACCAAATTGATGGAAGTAGCCCCGCTGTTTAGCAAAGACTGATTTATCAATGTTGAAGTATTGGTTTGCTTCATACTTGGCATTACCTTCCTTCATCGCCAAACGCATCATGTAGATGTTAGAAGAAACTTCTAACGCTTGGACGGCATTTAGCGAACTATAAGTGTTAGCCGGGTAAACGGCTTTTTTAATCAAACCGCCTGAGAAATATAGTGGCGCATCAGACAAGGTATTATTCGTCGGTGTAATCACACCACTCATCATCCCGCCTAGTACAGTTGCACCTTTTACCGCAGACCCCATGGTGAAGGTTTGGTTAACCACGCCTAAGGCATCATCTGAAGTAGTCCCTTTTTTCGGACTATTTTTCAAGCCAGCCATGGCCAGAATCGCACCGGTTTTCGGGTTCATCGCAACGGCATAAGCACCATTAGAATATTGGGTCATACCCGCTGATTTAGCAGAATTAAAGACATTTTTCAACGATGATTCAACCTGCTTTTGATATTCCGAATTAATGGTCAGGACCAGGTTGCCACCCTTTTTACCTTGATAAAGCTTTTTACTGCTGATCACTTTATTATTGGCATCCATGGTAACCTGTGACTGTGCTTTAGAACCTTTCAGTACATTTTCGTATTGCTCTTCTAGATAACTGGTTCCTACACGGTCATTCCGAGAATAGCCCCTAGCCAGATAAGTGTTCAACTTATCATCGGGCAAGCCTTGCTTTTCTGAAGAGACACTACCGAAGATACTACGCATAGAATCACCATTAGGATAGGAACGCTGCCAATCAGAAGCAATGTTCACCCCGGATAATTCGGTTAAATGCTCACTGACTTGCGCAATTTCTTCAGCGCTGACGTCCTCGTTTTTAAGATAAACTGTCGACAGCTGATAAGCCCCGCTCATGATTTTGAACAGTTGTGCTGCCTGGCGCTGCTGATGATTAAATTTAAGCTCAGACTTAGGAATAGCAGCCATTTCTCGTTTATATAACACTTTATCGCTGACCGAATTACCGTTGGCATCCACCTTTTGTGAACGCGGTATTTGCCGGTAAATCCGTTTTAAATTTTTCGTGTTCGCTAAATAGTAGTCAATTTTATCACGTTTGGTGAGGTGCCCCACGTCAACACTCAAGTATTGGGTCAATTTATTTGCCGTTTTATAGATATCCGTGGAGAGCACATCCGCGTCTTTAGTATAACTAATGGCGTTATTCGCTTTATTGCCCACCATTACCCGGCCATTGGCATCATAGATCATCCCCCGGGGAACGTTACTGGTCACCACCGTTTTATCTGTCCGCTGCACTTCAGCTTCCAGTTTGGAACCATACAAGATCTGTAAATACCCTAATTGGGCGATCAAAGCAGCAAACAGGATAAATACAATGAATAACAAAAAATTCAATCGAAACGAAATCGTCGATTGCTTTTTAGCGGATTGTTTCACTCTTTTACGCAAAAATTTCACTGCTGATTGCTCCTCTATCTCACGTCATGACTTGCAATGTATATACGCTGGTAACTGCCAACATTAACTAGGGCTAGTTTAACATAAATCTAGCCTGAAGCGGCAATTAACAAGCACAGTCATAAACGCATGAAACCAATGTTAAATACTTTATTAATACTAGCATACCGCTTTTAGATTTTAAAGTTACGAAAAACTAAGATTCATTTAAATCTTTAGCTGCTGGTTGGCAGTTTATTTCAATGGTATAAACTAGTTTAAGTAGCTACTGCTGTTGTTGTGGAAACGTGCTTGAACAGGCAACTGTTTCCGCTGTTATTACGGAAACGTGCAAGTGCAGACAGCTTCTTCCGGTTAGCTACAAACCGGCGCCATTTGCTTTGCAAATATCACCGGTTTTAGGCTAATCCTCAGAAGCTAACCGTCTGCTCTTGCACTCTTTTTTTCCTTGCACTTCTTTTTTTGTTCACTTATGCTTTTAACCATAGAAGAAAATCTTGAGGTGGGTAGTTTGTCTCGTTTAATTGACTTTTTCAAGCGGCATTATGCGCTTTTACTTAGCTTTTTCATTCCCCTTTTATTGATGACGGGTTATTTTGCTTCCCGGCACATGTTTCCTTTTGGTCACAGTAGTTTACTGACGGTTGATTTAGGCCAGCAATACATTGATTTTTTTTCCTTCTACCGGGATACTTTACTCCATCATCCTAGTCAAGTGTTGTATTCTTTCAGTAAAGCAATCGGTGGCGACATGTTCGGTGTTTGGGCTTATTATTTGTTTAGTCCGTTTAATTTAATTCTATTGTTAACACCGGGCAAATGGTTGACTGCCGGTATCATGGCAATGACCGTTTTAAAATATGGCTGCGCTGGGTTAAGCTTTGCTTGGCTGTTAAAAAAGACCGATACAGCTCGTGGCTTTTACATTCCTGCGTTAGCCGTCAGTTATGCGTTGATGGGCTGGATGATTGCTAACCAACTTAACTTAATTTGGCTAGATGCAGTGATTTTACTGCCATTAATTATTTTAATGATTGAGCGGCTCTTCCAAGGTGCTTCTTATCTTGGTTACAGTTTATGGTTAGCGGCAGCGTTAATCATTAACTACTATATGAGTTACATGATCTGCTTATTTTTAATCCTGTACATGTTATGGGCGTTGGCGCGGCATTTTGACAGCTGGCGGCAAACTGGTCGGATCGTGGGTAAATTTATCACTGGATCTTTATTAGGTGCTGGTGCTGCAGCTGCAGTGTTACTGCCAACTTTTTATGCCCTAACCCAAAGCAAAGCCCAGTATACAGTCACTAAAATTCATTGGCGCTTGGAATACAATCCATTAAAAATGTTATCTAAATTAGTGGTTGGTGCCTTTAACTTTGATCAAATGCCTAGTGGCTTTCCGAATATTTTTGTCGGTTCATTAGTGTTGGTTGCTTTTTTGCTGTATTTTTGTTTACGGCGCATTCGGTTGCGGGAACGCTTCGCCGCTTTAATCGTCACTGCTATTTTGATTTTATCGCTTTGCTATGAACCTTTAGATCTGCTTTGGCACGGCATGCAGTTTCCCATTTGGTATCCTTACCGCTTTTCCTTTGTGGTTTGCTTCTGGTTTGTCTGGCTAGGTGCTATCAGTCTAAAACAGCTTCCGCGGCTACGTTTACCTGCCGGAGTGAGCTTAGCCTTATTATTTGGTTTAGGCCTTTATTATGTGGCCAATAATTTAAAACACTTTAATTATTTAAATTCCACCGCCGTGCGTTTAAGTTTATTATTTAGTTTATTAGCACTGATATTACTCGCTTTTAAAGCCAATCCCTCCCCGCTGTTACCGTTTACCTTACTATTATTAGTCGTGGTAGAGATGGGAACTAATGCGATTTTGAGTTTGAACCAAATCAGTTATGTCACCCAAAGTGATTATGCCGATTATACTGCGGTACTCAAAAAAGCGGTAAATCAGGTCAAGACGCACACTACGCCAACGGATTTTTACCGTTTGGAAAAAACCTTTATGCGGACTAAAAATGACGCCATGGAAGCTAATTACAACAGTGCATCACATTTTAGCTCCACCTTTGAATCCAAGATTCCCAATTTCATGGGTCAGATAGGCCAGCCAGCTGGCGATGGCTTCATTGCCTATGCCAATGGTACTTTGTTTAGTGATGCTTTTTTAGGTGTGAAATATTATTTGGCTCGTAACCCTGATTGGTTGGAACCTGCCAATCGGAATAATAACCCATTATTGCCACCTTTAACGACAAAACCTGATCTAAAATACTACGATCAATTTGATCAAACTCAAGAAGTCCGCGCTTACCAAAATCCTTATGCGCTGAGCTTAGGTTTTGCGGCTTCCCGTAATATCTTGAAAAAGCAAACTAACACCAGCTATCCGTTGGTCTACCAGTCAAACGTACTCAATGCGTTAATGGGATCAAAACAATATTCATCATTATTTCTGCCCCAGTTGTTCACAACGGTGAGCTACCAAAACGTTAAACAGCGCAAAGCGCCGTTAAGTCAAACTTACCGTAAAATCAACCGGCATAAACCAGGTACCATTACTTATACCTTCACCCCTAATAGTGATGATCCTTACTATTTAACTATCGGTTCTAACTTAAATAGCAAAGCGGTTAGTTTTAGTCTAAATGGCAAAAATATTCGCCAATACGATACGTTTCGTGATACTGTGGTGATTAATTTAGCTGCTGCAGCACAAAATCGGCCACAGAAGTTAACCATCACGTTAAACCGCAACGAAGTGTGGTTAAAAGATTTACAACTCTACCACTTTGATATGAATGCCTTCAACACGGCCATCCATCAATTACAAGCAGCACCATGGCAGTTAACCAAAAATAATAATAACCGGCTCAGTGGCCACATCACCATCCCGCAACACCACCAAGTATTGATGACCACCATCCCTGCTAATACTGGTTGGCACGTTAAAGTTGATCAAAAACCAGTTAAAATCAAACGGGCGTTAGACACCTTTATCGCGATTCCGCTCAGCAAAGGTACGCATCAAGTCAGCATGTATTACTGGCCGCCTTATCTCACCTTAGGCTTAATCATCAGCGGCCTCACGTTGCTTTTTGATATAATCTTCTTCCGGTGGCATAAACGGCGGAAAAATCTTTTTGCTAGGAGTCGTTTCAAGCGGCACAAGCGGAGTTTGCCTTAGTGCCTGTGGTGGACTTGTGGTGATAATTTTGAACAAAGGTGTAAATCAGGCATTGCTGTTAGAAAGTTAAGGGACTGTACCATAACTTTTTTTATGGTACAGCCCTTTTTTTAATCAAAATTATATTAATATCTGATGACAGCGAATTTTATTATTCCGCAATTTTATGTTTTAAAGCGTAGATTGCCGCTTGGGTGCGGTCTTCTACTTGTAACTTGGATAAAATATTGGAAACATGGGTTTTCACTGTTTTTAGCGTGATGTATAACTCATCCGCAATTTCTTGATTGCTTTTTCCTTGGGCAATGAGTTTTAACACTTCAATTTCGCGTTTGGTTAACTCTTCATAAAGATTTGGCTCTTGCCGGTGGGTCAGCCGATGCATCATCTTGGAAGTCACCTGCGGCTCCAAAACGGATTCGCCCTGATCAGTCCCCCGAATGGCATCCGCAATTTCTGCCGCCGTCGACGTTTTTAAAATATAGCTTTTAGCGCCAGCTTCGATAGCCGGATAAACTTTTTCATCATCAATAAAACTAGTGACGATCAAAATTTTAGCTTGTGGCCAAGCTGCTAAAATTTTCTTTGTCGCTTCAATCCCATCCATCACGTCCATGACTAAATCCATCATGATCACGTCTGGCCGTAAATCTAATGCTTTTTCGACACCAACTTTACCATTTTCAGCCTCGCCGACCACTTCAATATCGTCTTGAACAGCTAAGTAACTGGCCACACCAATGCGTACCATCTCATGATCATCAACCAAAAGTACTTTTATCAACGCAATCCACTTCCTATTCAACGTTAAGCCCGAACCGCTTATCGTGCTGTTTTTTCTGTTTGAACTAACGGAACCCGAATTTCCACACTAGTTCCCTGTTGCGGAAAACTGATGATTTTAACGGTGCCGCCAATACTGGCGGCGCGTTCACGAATATTACTTAAGCCGTAACTGCCAGCGTGACGACTTTTCTTAAGATCAAATCCCACGCCATCGTCAACGACTTTTAAAACCACTGTTTGTTCCACTTGTTTTAAGTATACTTCAAGCGTCTTCGCTTTGGAATGGCGTAAAGTATTGGATAATAATTCTTGCACGATCCGAAATAAATTGTCTTCCACACCGCTGGACAGTGACACATCGCTGATATCCCAACGCATCGCCAGCTGAATTTTCGTTTTCAATTCTTTTAAAAGTTGGATAATTCCCTGTTTCAGTGATTTGCCTTCCAAACTGATCGGCCGTAAGTGTAACAACAGCGCCCGCATTTCAGATTGCGCTTCATTGATGATTTTTTCAACTAATTTTAATTGTCGGTTTAACTGCGCCGCTTTATCTGGCTTACCGGCAACTTCGTTTAACGCGGATAGCATCATCATCGCCGCAAACAATTGCTGGCTAACGGAATCATGTAATTCTCGCGCCAGCCGGTGCCGTTCTTGGGTCAAAATCTCTTCCCGTGTTTTTCCGTCTACTAATTGTGGCTGGTCACTGTAAGATTGGATTTCTTGTTGTAAGCGAACCATTTTTTGCCGCAGCTTTTCGACACTTGCCGTTAAATCAAAGGTCACGACGGGCAACTGAGGCGTTTTAAAAACTGGTGCTTCGTATTGACCACTGTTCAGTAAAGTTAATTTGGTCTCAATCTGGCGGAATTGTTGCTGCACTAGAAGGTAAAAAATGAGCGTCACAACCACACCGATCAGCAGCGAGCCCGCAATTAAATAGACATACACTGGGATGTACATCAAACGCGCTGTGAATAACGTTAACAGCCAATCTGTTTGGCCAACAGCGTAAAAATACGAAAAGAACAACGCATTCAGTAAAATAAACGCTAACAAACTAGTTAGCGCAAATAAAAAGCTCTGGGAGCGCCGGCTCATACAAAAATCACCTCTAAGTCACCAATGAACACATTGGTCAACAGCTTAATCCGCCGTTCACTGTCGTCATAGTCATCACTATATAATTTTAACGCAGTATTGCCCATTTTGTATCGTTTATGATTAAATGTGACGCTACCGACTAAGGTGGTATGATCCAGCATCACGGCAGTACCCACTGGAACTAGAATTCGTGTCCGGCCAATGCCTTTACGGATCACGACAGTATTATCCGCTTTAGGTAACAAGGTGTTGCCTAAATCAACGATGGTGTCGCCAGCTGCCAAAACTAAATTAATGTCATCCCACTCAAACACATCATCACCGATGGTTTGATTACCAAACCAGCCTGAACGGCGAACTTGGCCATCATGGTCAGCTGGCGGGCAAGTTTTAATCGTGCGGAAATCCTTTTTACGCCAAGGCAGCCAAGCAAAATGCTGTTTACCAGAGCGCCAATCATAACCTTGCGTCAACATAAAAATAATCGCAACTGCCAGCATTAGCCAAACAGTCGGATTGGTTAATAACGTAATTCCAATTGATAAACTACCAAATAACCAGCAAAAACTGGTGATGAAACGGCGGGGTTTACCTTTAATTGCCGCATGTAAACTCAAACCACCTAAAATGATAAAAACCAATGACGGCGTATTGGAAAAAATTTGCCACCCTAAAAGCAAGCATAAAAATGCTTCGATAATTAAAAAAATCCGCCAAGGCCCAAATCGCAAGATACGCCCTCCTTTTTCATCCTGATTCGATTACTGCTGGCAATTAAAATCAGCAGCGGTCAGGTTTATCTCTAGTATACACAAAAAAAGTGCCGCTGGCGTTTTGCTTAAGTCGTAAACCCGATCAGCCTTTAGACCGAAGTTTTAACGTGAAAATAGCGCCTAAAAATAAAGAAATTAGACCACTTTCTTCCTATTATAATAACATAGCTGTAAATCAATGGCGTAATGGGTAATAAAAAAGGGTGAACGAACTAGGGAATTCGTTCACCTTTTAGTTGTAGAAATAAGCTTGAGCAGGCAACTGTTTCCGTATGCGTTACTGCTATTGTAGCGAAAACGTGCTTTAGCAGGCAACTGTTTCCGCTTAGCTACAAACCGGGATCATTTGCTTTGCAAATAATCCCGGTTCTAGGCTAATGCTCAACAGCTAACCGTCTGCTAAAGCACTCTTATTCTTTCACTTCAGTAATTTTTACGTTCATGTCGCCGCCTGGTGTTTTAATGGTGACTTTGTCTCCTGTGTGTTTGCCCATCAATGCTTTGGCGATTGGGGAGTCGTTACTGATTTTACCTGCGAAGGGATCTGATTCGGCGGCACCGACAATGGTGTAGTCTTCTGGATCGCTTTCGCCGTCTTCTAGAAAGGTGACGGTTTTACCGACGGCTACTTCGTCTGGATCTGTTGTGCTATTGTCCGCTACGACAGCGTAGTGCAATTGGTTTTCAATGTCCGCAATTCGGCCTTCCAACAAACTTTGTTCATTTTTTGCAGAAGTATATTCGGAATTTTCTGATAAATCACCGAAGCCCCGGGCGACTTTAATCCGTTCAATTACCTTGGGACGCTGATTCATTTTTAGATCCTCTAATTCAGCTTCTAATTTTGCTTTTCCTGCCGCAGTCATTTGGTATTCTTTCTCTGCCATCTTTATTTTCCTCCTATTTAATAACAAGGAGCTGTGGTCGTTTTACTTACCACATCCCCTTAATTAATCCTTATTTAACGACACACATTAGCGTGTTTTTATATTTTTAACCTAGTTGTCTTTTTAACGCCAATAAGCTTACCACGCTGCCAAGTTCTTGTAAATGGTCATTTTCTCAAATTAACCATTAATTGTAACCACTATTATTTCCCCCGTGCTGTTAAAATTGCGCGTACTTTAGTGACCAATAAGTCAATTGCCACTTGGTTTTGACCACCTTCAGGCACGATTAAATCCGCATAGCGTTTAGTGGGTTCCACAAATTGATGGTACATCGGTTTAACGGTGGTTAAATATTGGTCAATGACATTATCCAACGTCCGCCCCCGTTCACGAATATCCCGTTGAATCCGGCGAATGACCCGGACATCATCGTCAGTATCCACAAAAACTTTAATATCCATTAGATCACGTAGTTTGGGATCATCTAAAATCAAAATGCCTTCTAAGATAATCACATCTCGCGGTTGTTGCACAATCACTTTATCACTACGGTTAAGAATTTTATAATCATAGACTGGTACTTCAACTGCCTGATAGTGCAATAATTTTTTCAAATCAGCAATTAGCCGCGGTGTATCAAATGCCAGTGGGTGATCATAATTAACTGCTCGCCGCTGTTCAATGGTCATGTCTGATTGGTCATTATAATAGGCATCTTGCGCTAATAATAGTACGGAGTCATCTGCGAAATGATCAAAAATTGCGTGGGAAACTGTGGTTTTGCCTGAAGCAGTACCACCAGTGACCCCGATTACAATCGGTTTTGCTGTTGTTGCATCCGTCATGTGCCATCCTCCAAATCAATTATCACTTAAACTTTATCACAAAAAACAGCCGGGAAATTCCCGGACTGTTTCACATTCTAATTGACGTCATTATTGCGGGTTTGAATCCCACTATTCGTATTGGTGTGCTGATCAAATGTTTGTGAGTAATAAACTTTACCCGTCTTCAAATCAGCAACAAAGTACAAGTAATTCTTATCCCGATCAGTCGGGTTAACCACTGCTTGAATTGAATCCTTGCTAGGGTTATTAAATGGTCCTGGTCCATAGCCTTTATTTTTATAAAGGTTATAAGGCGATTTAACCGCTAAATCTTTATTATATAGATGCTTTTTATGTGTATTCAACGCATACATCACCGAAATATCGGATTGTAGTGGCATTCCGGCATCAATTCGGTTAAAGAAGACTCCGGCAATTTTTCCTCGGTCCTTTGAGGTATTGCCTTCACGTTCGACTAAAGAGGCTAACGTTAAGACTTTTTGCACGGTCAGATCCTTTTCCGCAATTTTTTGGTAGTAAGGTTGCATGACTAAATCAGTTTTAGTCACCATATTCGTCACTAATTCTTTAAGGCTCATCCCCTGATAATAATCATAAGTTGCAGGATACAGGTAGCCTTCTAGGTGGTAGCGAACACCACTTTGCGCCATGGATGAACTGAGCAATTTAGGGTACTTCTTCGCTAAATGACGCATAAAAGTTTGGTCTTTCATCAAAGCAAGAAATTGCTTTTTCGAAAAATGCGTTGCTTTTGCGACAGCATTTCCCACTTGTTCAACAGTTGCACCTTCTTTAACCAACACCCGGTATTTACTGGTTTGACTACCGCCATCAGCTAATTTTTTGGTGACTTCTGCTAAAGACATTGAAGGTTTCAAATTGTAAAAACCGGTTTGAAAGGCAGGAAAATTATGGGATTTAACGTAATAATTAAAAATCATTGGACTTTTAATAATATTTTCCTGAGCTAAAATAGCGCCAATCTGCTTATTGGTTGCGCCCTCCGGTACTTTAACCACTACGGTTTTATGGTCATGCTGATCATAAGGCTGTAATGAGGAATGGACGTAATTAAAGCCTAATAGCCCAATAACCACGACTAATAAAACTAAAATACCAATAATCCAGTAAACAATTTTATCAACGACTTTTTTTTCAGCAATCCGTTCATCTGCGAGATGATCGGCTTCTTGTTGCAATTGTTGTTTATCTTCATTTTGATGGTGCGTTTGATTTCCGCGACGTTTAGCCAAAGCAAAACCTCCCTTATTTACTAATTCAAGCCTGATAGGTGACTGGCTGTGCTTTTACTTGGCTTTATGGTACTGATACAATCCTAAACATTATACAAAAAAATCAATCACTTTGCACCTGTCGATTGATGAAATTAATAAAATCGTTAAGGAATTAGCGAATCTTCGCACCGTGTTCATCTTGTAAAGCAGCAACGACTTTTGCAAAAGCTTGGTTGACTTGATCATCCGTTAAAGTTGCCTGCGGATTTTGGTAAGTTAAGGTATAAGCCATTGATTTGCGGCCGTTTTCAATGTGACGCCCAGCGTAAACATCAAACAGTGCCACAGACGTTAAATAAGCGCCACCGTGTGCATTGATTGTTACTTTTAAAGCTGCATTAGTGACACTTTGGTCCACAACTAGCGCCACATCCCGTGTTACTGCCGGATAACGTGAAACCGGCTGATACTGAACTTTTTTCTTAGCTAAGGTTGCTAAATGATCCAGATCTAATTGGAACACATAAGTTGCAGCAATGTGTGCTTGTTTAGCAACCCGCGGATGAATTTGGCCGACGAATCCAATAATTTGATTGTCAATTAAAATATCCGCTGTGCGGCCAGGATGCATCTCTTGATGCCGTGTCGTTGCTAGATATTCTGGTGCTTCTGCTAAATTAAAATCAGCTAAAACTGCCGCGACGAGCCCTTTAATCCGGTAAAAATCAACCGGGATTGCTTCCTGATTCCAAGCAGCTGCTTGCCAATCACCAGTCATCGCCCCAGCTAAATAAGCCGCTTCTTTAGGCCGGGCAGTTTTGGCATCAGCTTTTAAAAACACTTTGCCTTGTTCATACAACGCGACGTTTGTTTGCTTCCGTGCCGTGTTATAGGCTAAGTCATCCAATAAGCCGCTGATTAAATTCATTCGCAATGTGGTGTGGTCAACGGATAACGGCCAACTTACCTTAGTCGGGTAACTATCTCCTAATTGAAAAGCACTTGCTTTTTCAGGGGTGGTTAGCGCATAACTCAAAGCCTGGTCTAACCCATTAGCTTCTAGCGTTGCTGCTAAGCGCCGCTGTAATTGCTGCTTTGCGGTTAACACGCCTGGTGTTGCACTAGCAGGTAACGTAGCAGGCAAATGTTCATAACCATAAATCCGCGCGACCTCTTCAATTAAATCTGCAGCAATGTGGATATCCCAACGGCGCGGTGGCACACTAACCGTAAAAGTCCCCGCTTTTTCTGTGGTGGCAAATCCTAGTTGTTGGAAAGTTTGTTTAATTTCCGCACTAGTTAAATTAGTACCTAACACTTGATTTGTTTTTTCAGTGGTCAATTGTACTTTCACTGGTGTAGGTGTCACACTAGTTGGCGCTACCCGGCCTTTCAGTACCGAACCTTGGCCTAATTCCGCAATTAAACTGGCAGCATGATCCAAAGCCGTAATTACAGTTGCTCGATTAACCCCTTTTTCAAACCGTGAGGAAGCTTCACTGCGCAAATTGTACCGTTGTGCCGTTTTACGGATGTGCGCAGCATCAAAAATTGCTGCTTCTAAAACAACTGTGGTGGTCTTAGCAGTAATTTCAGAATCTAAACCACCCATGACACCAGCTAAATTCAACGCTTTTTCACCATTAGAAATAACGATATCCTCTGGTGTTAATTGCCGGACCTTGCCATCTAGCGTCGTTAGCGTTTCATCTTTTTCCGCCCGCCGAACTTCAATGGTGTGCCCACCAATTTTTGCATAATCAAATGCATGTAGCGGCTGTCCATAATCTAGCATCAATAAATTCGTCACGTCCACTACGTTATTAATCGGCCGGATACCAGCATTCCATAATCGCCGCTGGAGCCACAGTGGACTGGGTTTAACCGCGACATTTTCTAATACGCGCAAATTATAACTAGGCGCATCTTGTTCATCCGTTACTTTAGCACTTAAAACGTCCGCAACGTTTTTATCTGCTTCTTGCAAGCTAATTTCTGGAAAATGAACCGACTCACCGTATTCAGCCGCCACTTCATATGCAACGCCACGCATACTTAAGGCATCAGCTCGATTAGGTGTAATTTCAATGTCTAAAATGGCATCGTCCATACCCAAATAAGAATAAACAGGGGCACCGACTTTAGCATCAGCTGGTAAAACATAGATCCCATCAGCATAAGCTTGTGGCGTAACGGCATCGCTAAAACCAATTTCTTGTAAGGCACAAATCATGCCATTTGAAACGGCACCGCGAAGTTTGCCCTTTTTGATTTTAACGTTATCGGCAATCCTAGCCCCAGATAACGCCACAATCACTTTCTGCCCTGCAGCGATGTTAGGCGCACCGCAAACAATTTGGATGGGGGCTTCTTCACCAACATCAACTTGACAAATATTTAAATGATCTGAGTTAGGGTGTTCGCGTACCGATTTTACCCAACCCACAACAATTTTCTTTAAACCAGCCGCTGGGTGGCGGACATTATCTACTTCAAGGCCAGTTAGCGTGATCTTATTTGCTAAAGCTTCTGGCGTATCCGTTAGCTCAACGTATTTTTTTAACCAATTGTATGATACTTTCATCCCTTAAATCTCCCTCTATTCTTAGGCTTGTTTGAACTGCCGCAAAAACCGGACATCATTTTGGTAAAACTGCCGAATATCGTTAATGCCATATTTCAACATAGCAAAGCGATCAATTCCTAAGCCAAAGGCAAAGCCACCATAAACGTCAGGATCAACGCCCGCTGCTTTTAAAACATTAGGGTGGGTCATTCCGGCACCCAACACTTCAATCCAACCAGATTGTTTGCAAACTTCACAACCACTGCCATCGCAATTAAAGCAAGAAATATCAACTTCAACAGAAGGCTCCGTAAACGGAAAATAACTGGGCCGGAAACGAATTTCCCGATCGGCACCAAATAATTTACGCATGGCAAAGGTTAACGTACCCTTTAAATCCGCCATGGTCACATGCTTACCAATGTATTGCCCTTCCATTTGGAAAAATTGATGGGAATGAGTGGCATCGTCTGTATCTCGCCGATAAACGCGTCCTGGACTGATCATCTTCAGCGGCCCTTGGCTAAAATCATGTTTTTCTAATTCCCGCGCCTCATCTGGCGACATGTGTGTTCGCATTAAAATATCATTGTTAATGTAAAACGTGTCTTGCATGTCCCGCGCTGGATGATTTTTAGGGATGTTCAGCTTTTCAAAATTATATTTTTCTTCTTCAACTTCATAACCAGAGACAACTTGAAAACCCATGCCCAGAAAAATCGCTTCTAGGGTTTCTGTAATCTGCATAATGACATGATGCGCACCACTTCGTACCGGTGTACCCGGCAAAGTGACATCTAACGCTTCTTGCGCCAATTGATGCTCGATTTTCGCCGCTTCTAGTTCCTGTTTACGTTGTTCTAAAGTTTCCGTTAGATTATCACGGACTTTATTGGCAAAACTCCCCACTGCTGGGCGTTCTTCCTTAGCCAAATCTCGCATACCGTGCAAAATTTCTGTCATCGGGCCCTTTTTACCTAATAAATGTACCCGAATATCATTAAGTTCTTTTAAATCGGCGCTTTTTTCAATATCTTTAATGCCTTGTTGTTTCAGCGCTAATAATTTGTCTTGCAGACTGGTCATCAATCAAACTCCCTTTCTTGCTGTATCAAAAAAGCCTCGTCCCTAAAAAGGGACGAGGCTTCGCGTTACCACCCTAGTTCATAAGCCAAAATTGACTTACACACTTAAGCAGGGTAACGGCCTGTGCCGGAACTTTTTTTGTTGCAAACGCCCAAAGCCAACTCCGGAAGTGAATTCAATAAGCCGTCGTGATCGCTTTCACAGTTAATAAACGATTTCCTGAACTGACTGGCTTACCTACTAGTTTCCATCTACGTCTTTATTGGTACATTCTACCACATCCGGCCTTTGCGTCAACACCTTAAGCTAATTCCTTCGCACACTCTTCAGCGTCCAACCAAGTATCTGCCCAACCATGAACCGCGTCCATCACTTGTTTAAGATCTTGGCCCTGCGGCGTTAAGGCATATTCAATCAATGCTGAACCAGCGTAAGTCCGCCGTTCAACAATGTCTTCTTGCTCTAATTCCTTTAACCGTTCTACTAAAACACGATCTGAACACTTCGGCACCTTTTGCGTCAAATCTTTAAACCGTTGTGTGCCTTCTTCTAGTAAAACATCGACGATTAAGCCATTCCATTTTTTTCCTAAAATTGTAAAGGTCTTTTGAAATTTCGGACATAACTGAAACGGAACCTGTTGTTGTTTAGCTGCCGACTTTTCAACCATAGTTCTCACCTCACCGATATCCTAGCATACTTACTTCATGTAAGTAAAGTAAAGATAGCTTTCTGAAAAATAAGTTGGGACGGTGAGAGCGGGTAATTAGGCGGGGGTAAACGTGTAATTGGTGCCAACTTTTTCCGTCTAACTATGAAGCGGAATCATCTGCTTCGCAGACAATTCCGCTTCTACGTTAGTTTTGGTTGTTCTTTGCTTGGTTAAACGTGTAATATGAGGCAGTTTCTTGTGCTTAGCTACAAACCGGAATCATTTGCTGTGCAAATAATTTCGGTTTTAGGCTAATGCTCAAATGTTTTTGTCGTTCATTGCTTGTTTAAACGTGTAATTGGAGCCAGCTTTTTCCGTCTAACTATGAAGTGGAATCATCTGCTTCGCAGACAATTCCACTTCTACGTTAGTACTCAAAAGCTAACCGGCTCCAATTACACTCTTTAACTCTTTACATTTTTTCTTTTAATTTTTGGCTTGTTTGTTGGATTTCTGGGACTAGGTATTCGTCGATTGCACAGTAATCGTCTACTACTGAGACGATTAAGCTTTCTAGATAACGTGGTGGTGCAATTGTTGCACCCCACATGTGTTTGATGATAATGTCTTTTTCTTTTTTAGATAATGCCGTTAATTTTTCTGCGTTACGCAACGCAATCCGTGGGTGTACATAGGCATGAGTCCCCATATCGAATTTGGTTGTCCGCCAATCGTAATAAAATAGGTCGTGCAATAAGCCACCCCGTGCTGTTGCCCGAGCATCTAAATGCAATTTTTTCGCAATTAAATAACTCCGGTAAGAAACATTTAATGAATGTTCCAGTCGATTAGAAAAATGATGCTGCGTATAATTTGCTAAACGTTGAACGGCATCGGTTGCTAATAAATCTTCAATTTGTGCAACATATGCGTGATCATTTTGCCAGTTAATCTTTTTGGTCATTCAATGGCTGCCTTCCTTATCAAATATTTACTAAGTGTTATTTTTATTCATGCACCTAGTGACAATTTATTAATATCTTGATTAAACGACTATAGCATAAGCCATTTTAATTGGTTTGACTAGGGATTTTCTCGGATCATAAGCTATTCTTAACTTTTAAGTTGAAATAATAAAATACCAGCGGCCACTGCCACATTTAATGACTCAGCATGCCCTTTTATCGGAATGTATAAATTCTGATCCGTTTGCGTTAATAAAGCTGATTCCATCCCATTACCCTCATTACCCATAATCAACGCAAATTGCGACTGAGCAGGGACTTGGCGGAAATTAACCGCTGCCGGATTTAATTCACTACCAAAAATTGGTAATCCAGCAGCTTTAAACTGTGCTAACCAAGTCGGTAAATCCCCCTGATAAAGGGGCAAGTGAAAATGACTGCCCTGCATGGCCCGCAACACTTTGGCACTATACAAATCAGTACTACCACTACTTAAAACGACGCCTGTCAGTCCTGCAGCGTCTGCGGTTCGCACCATGGTACCAATGTTACCGGGATCTTGAACATCGTCTAGCAATAGCCAAGTACCAGTTAACCGTTCAGGTTGTTGTTGCTTTGGTAATGGTAAGATTGCAAAAATTCCTTGGGTGGTAACGGTTGAACTTAAAGCTTTGGCAACTTGAGGGCTGATCCATTGTACTGTAATTGTATCCGGCAGCTCAGGCCAAGTCTTCAATTCTGTGGAAAGCAGTACCTGCGTCACCGGTTGGTTGGCTTTTAAAGCTTCCGTCACCAAATGCGTCCCTTCGATCAAGTAGCGTTGTTGTTGAAGACGATTTTTTTTACGGTTTAATTTGCGTAATTGTTTAATTAATTCGTTTTTTGGGCTGGTAATAACTGGCAAACTAGCTCACCTTCCGTTAATTTATTTTTAACGCGTGAAACGTAAAACGTGCTATTATAAAAATATAACTATGCTTTAGTTTACTTGACTTATCAATTTGTTTAAAGGAGAAATTAATATGCGTCGGATTAGTATGACTGTTTTTGGCCGCGTACAAGGTGTCGGATTCCGTTATACCACAAAAATGATTGCCGATCGAATTTGTGTTAAAGGTTTAGTCCGTAATTTATTTGATGGTTCTGTCTACATTGAAGCGCTAGGGAGTAACCAACAAATTGACGCGTTTATCAAAGCGATTAAAAAAGGCCCCTCGTCTTTTGCTAAAATTAATCGGATTGATATTAATGACCTTAAATTAGATCAAGATTACCGTGATTTTGCGGTTACCTACTAAAGTCGGATTGAAAAAAGCCGTCGCTTCAAGTATAGTAGGAGAAGACTTTACTGAAAGGAACTAATTTGATCATATGAAGCGATTAAAACGTCTGCTCACTTATGGCGGGCTTTTCACGACATTAACGCTATTTTTATCAGCTTGTACAACTACGCAAACACACCAGCAACCACCGACAGGCTTCTTTTACGGATCCATTTATCATTTTTTAGGTCTGCCGATGAAACATCTAATTACTTGGATTGCGGACCTTTTTGGCAACCCACCTAATTATGGTTGGGCAATTTTGCTGATTACGTTAATCGTCCGGTTAATTTTGATGCCATTAATGCTTAACCAATCAAAAAAGACCATCACGCAACAGCACAAACGTGAGGCAATTCAACCCCAATTAACGGATATTCAAGAACGGCAAAGTAAAGCAACTTCACCAGAAGAAAAAGCTGAGCTCACCCAAGAAATGATGACCGTCATGCGTGAAAATGGGGTCAGCATGACTGGCGGTATGGGGTGTTTGCCCCTACTGATCCAGTTACCAATTTTCTCTGCTTTATACATGGCCATTCGTTATAGTTCTGAAATTTTCAAAAGTACGTTTTTAGGCATCAGTTTAGGCCATACGAATCTCATTGTGGCAATTTTGGCTGGTTTAACCTATGTGTTACAAGGCTACCTCTCACTGGTTGGTCTACCAGAAAGCCAGAAAAAACAAATGAAAACCATGATGATGATGAGTCCGCTGATGACATTCTTCATTGCGATGGTTTCTCCAGCTGGATTAGGGTTATACTTCTTCGCTGGTGGTATTTTGGCTATCGTGCAGACTTTAATCACCAACTTCTATTACATGCCCCGCATTAAAGCGGAAGTTGCGGCTGATTTAAAGAAAAATCCACCTAAACAGGTGGTCAAACCAGCCCCGAAAAAACCGGCAGCACCCAAACCAGCAAAACCACAGCGGCCAGCAGTACAACCGCATCGCAATCGGAATGCTGGTAAGCAGCGGCGGTCCTAATCGATCTATAGCAGCAGGTGGGTAATTGTTACGTATCAAGTCTAAACAGTTACCTGAGGAAACACTTATGTACGTCATAAAAAAGTTGTGACAAAAGTATTGCTTTTGTCACAACTTTTTTTATATTGAAAACTCTTATTAGTCTGTAGCCTCACAATTTTCGGTACGAAAATCTACCATCATTGCGAAATAGTAGCGACAATCCGGCACCATTAATAATGCCGGTTTTAGGCTAATCGTCTGCTTCTGCACTTTTAATTATTGGAAAACTAATTCTAAATATTGTACCGCTTCCTAGGACGCTTTCTGCTCTTATTTCACCGTGATAGCTTTCGATAAGGTGCTGGGCAATTGACAAGCCCAGACCGTTTCCACCTTTGTCACGGCTCCGGGCTTTGTCCACCCGGTAAAAGCGATCAAACACGCGTTTAAGGTCTTTTGGTGCAATGCCTTCTCCGAAATCCTGCACTGCAATCGCTACGTTATGTTCGTTACGCGAGATTGAGACGTGGACCTCTTGCCGTTGACGAGAATATTTCACAGCATTATCCAGCAAAATGATTAAAATTTGTTCAAAATGATCCCGGTAAATTTTAATCGTCGTCGTGCCTTTTAAGTCATCATCCAATGTAAAGGTAAACTCAGGATGAATCAGTTTGAAATTACTAAACACTTGACGGGTAGCATTTTTAGCATCTGTCAGTGCGTTAGGATAATGAACTTCCACCTGCTCTGCTCGGGATAAATCTAGCATTTCCTGCACTAAACTTTGCATCCGCGTAATCTCTTGTAATGAAGCCGTAATTGATTCCTTCAACACTTCCGGATCATCTTTTCCCCAACGATCTAGCATCTGCAAATGCCCTTTAATGATCGCAACTGGCGTTCGCAATTCGTGGGAGACATCTTCCACAAATTCCTCTTGCTGTTCAATGTAACGTTGCATGCGGTCCAACATATCATTGAATAAATTGGTTAAATCAGCTAACTCGTCATTGCGTTTAGTTTGCGCAATTCGTTGCCCTGATTGTGGTTCACGCTTAATCACATCAATCGTTTGCGTCATTTCTTTCAATGGCTTTAGGAAATAAAATGCCAACAAATAACTAACTAAACCGCTGATTAGCAGCGCCAAACCACCTAAAGCATAAAAGGCCATCTTCAATTCATGCTGCTCTTTGTGCAAAGTGCCTAATTGGCTAGTTACCTGGACGTACCCGATAACTTGACCGCTGATGCGGGAATAAATCGGGCGCCGACCAATGAAATTCAATTGCTGGGCAATTTTTTCTTGGCTAATTTTGATGGCAGAAGTGCGCTTAAATTCAGTAGGAATACGACTAGAAGCAAACAGCGTATTGCCATCTGGATCATAAACCGTAACTGTCACGTCTTCCCGTGCCAATTTAGCAACGATTGAATCCTTTGATTGTTCAGGTGTTGCTTTTAACTTGTGCTGGGGAACGGCTAAATCCGGTCGTAACGTATCACGTACTTGTGTGGCCGATAAAGTTGTCGCTTGATTATTCAACCGTTCCACCACTAACATCATCGTATCTTTCAAATTTGTTTCTTCTTGGTTCATCATAATCGCAACAAACCGATTGAATAATAAACTAGCAAAAACAGCAAAGACAATAAATATACCAAAAGCGGCCCCTAGCGCCCACTTCCACTTTAAGGAAAAGCGTCGAACCCGCTTTGTTTGTTGTTTATTCTGATTTTTAGCGGTCACGAGCGCATCACATACCCAGTGCCACGCACGGTTTGAATGTAACTCTCTTCACCTTTACGGTCGATTTTATTCCGCAAATAACGAATATAAACATCGACAACGTTGGTTTCAACCTCGCTTTCGTAACCCCATACTTTATTTAATAACACATCGCGCCCTAAAACGACATTGACGTTTTCCATTAACGTTAACAGTAATTCATACTCCCGCTTGGTCAAATCAATGGTATCACTACCCCGTTTAACCACCCGATTTTCTTTTTCAATGGTTAAATCGCGGTAAGAAACTGTGGTCTGTTTAGCATTATTTTGCTCACCTTCAATATCAATGCGCCGTAATAACGCCCGTAAACGGGCCAACAATTCCTCAATGGCAAATGGCTTCACAATGTAATCGTCTGCACCATGATCTAAACCAGAAACCCGGTCAATGACAGAATCCCGTGCTGTCATCATGATAATGGGCGTATTCTTAACCTGGCGAATCCGGCGGCAAACTTCTAAGCCATTTAGCTCTGGCAACATTAAATCCAACAAAATGGCATCCCAATCATTTGCTAACGCCGCATCCAATCCCGTGCGACCATTATAATGAACAACCGTTTCATAACCCTCATGTTTTAATTCAAGTTCAACGAAGCGGGCAAGATTTTTTTCGTCTTCTATAATTAGAACTTTACTCATTCAAATTGCAACTCCTCGTAAGAAAATGATTCATCTCTCACCTAATCATTTTTTAATGCTTCAAACGCCTTGATAACAATCGCTATAAAGACTTACACCGCTACGTATTCTAACATTTTTCATTCTAAAAAGCTACTGTCAATTTTAATCACTTCTTAATTAAGCAACACTAAAAATCATAATTATCCAATCTTTTAAATAAAGTACGCTTTTGAAAATTTATCTGCTGAGTTTACAACCTAAATCCACTAATCAAAAAATGCATCATTGAGCAATTCGAGCAAATTCAATTTTATTGCCCTGCGTAACTCATTGATGCATTGTCATGCATACTCTTATTTAATTTATGCGTTTGGTTTTAATGTGGCTCCCAATGCTTTAAACCAGAGTGCACTTTTCTTAATTTCGCGTGCTTGCGTTGCAAAATCAACGTAAAACAACCCATATCGTTTATTATACCCATTAGCCCAAGAAAATTGATCTTGTAATGACCAAACAAAATAGCCTTGGACATTTACGCCTTCAGTACGCGCCTTTAATAAAGCCGCCACATGCTGATCAATGAAGTCAATGCGCTTATCATCTGACAACAACTGTCCAACACCTGCAGTCTGTTCTTTTTGGCCTAAGCCATTTTCAGTAATGTAAATTGTGTGACTGTTAGGGTATTCTGTAGTAACACGTTTTAAAACATCATATAATCCCTTAGGATAAATGTTCCAATCCCAATCAGTTGTTGGTACCGTTGGATTTTTAACGTGCATTGCCACACCTTTAAATTTAAACGCGCTGGTTCCTTTTTCACCAGTACCGTTAAAAACATTAGTGCTTTCGCCTTGATAAGCTGCCACAAAAGTTGGTTGGTAATAATTTAACCCAAAATAATCATTTTGTGTTGCCGCTTGTTTTAAAATCTCCATGTCACCTGGTTCAATGGTAAGCTTAGCGTGGTTAGCAGTTAAAATTTCATTGATCAACGCCATGGTTTCTGCTGTATAGGCGCCCTTAAACGTACCATCCAACAAAAAGCGATTCATAAACGCATCTTCTAGCGCAGCAGCATGGCGATTAGCAGCATTATCTGGATATGGATAAATCGGTTGCAAAACATGGATCAAACCAATCCGACCGGAATAGCCCTTTGATTTAAATAAATTAACCACCCGAGCATGCGCCAGTAATTCATTATGCTGTGCTTGAATTGCACCAGTAACATCAAAACGATGATTAGGTGGAAAATTGCCTTGAATGTATTGTGAAAACGCTAGGGAAATCAGCTCATTAATGGTAAACCAGTTTTTAACTTCACTAAACTCTTTAAAACAAAAATCTGCATACGCTACAAATTTATCAATATTATTCCGATTTAACCAATCTCCTGTTTCAAATAACGCTTGGGGGGAATCAAAATGATGCAATGAAACATACGGTGTCAGCCCATTAGCCAAACAGCATTTAAATAAGCGGTGATAATATGCTACGCCAGCTTGATTCGGTTTGCCGGCACCGCGCGGAAAAATTCGGGTCCAAGCAATCGATAATCGAATCGCATTTAGGCCGTATAACTTGGCTAATTCAATATCTTCTGGATAAAGATGATAAAAATCACTTGCTGGATCTGGTGCAAACCGACCTTGCTTTTTTAAATAATCATCCCACATGGTTTTGCCTTTACCAGCTATCTGTGTCGCACCTTCAACTTGGTAGGCAGCAGTCGCGCCACCCCAAACAAACCCAGCTGGTAATGTTTTAACGCGTTTCAATAAAGTTGTCATGTCTATCCCTCTTTTTCAGATTGTCGGGTGAATGCCCAATTGTTTTTCAATCTTATCGATTCGCTGATACTCATTGATGAAGTAAGTTGTTTCATCTTTTAACAGCATAGTTGTCATCAGTGTGTCCTGCCCATGAACCATGATAAAAGTCACATCCATGTCTTCACCGCCGGCTTCCTTGCTCAACAATTTTGTTTGTTCATTATGTGCTGCAGCGATAGCCTGGTCCGCAGAAGCTACTAATTTCTGAGCATGGACAAATTCGCCCTTTTTTGCTGCTTCTAAAGCTGCAATTAAATCCGTCTTGGCATCTCCGGCATAAGCGACAATGGCAAATCCCGTCATTGAAATTTCCTTTTTTGTTGCCATTTTATTTCCTCCCATTAAATCAGTCGTTGAATGTGAATCATAAAATACAAACGTTCATTTTCATTTAGCTTAATTTGTAATTCTTTTTCCAATGTCTTCGCAATTTGATCTGCAATTACAAATGACTGCGGATAAGCATGGCGCAAATCACGTTCAATTTGCGGATTAATTTTTTGCCGATCCAATTGGTGGTGCTGAACACGCTCAACCAGGTATTGTAAATGGATCATCAGCCGATCAAAATAATTATGGTTGGTGACATTCCGCTGAATCCCATATTGCTTAAAGACATGAGCGACGATTGCATTCACTTGGCTACCCAATTCAGCTGCTGGCGCTGGTGTTTTTTCGCTTCCTTGCGCATTAATGAAATGTAGCGCAATATTTTTCACTTCTGTTTCTGGCAGCTGTAATTGTAATTGCTGATTAATCAACTTTAATGCCGCGCTTGCTGCAGCATAAGCTTGCGGATATTGCTGTCTAATGTCTGGTGCTACACTAGCGCGGTAAGTCCCTGCCGCTAACTTTTTAGCCATCTGAAAAATATGGTCACTTAAAGTAATGTAAACATAATTTAACAGGTCTAACTGATAGTCGCTTTTCACACAGTCAATGGCTTTAAAAACAGTTATCACAATATCCATCGGCACGTCTTGCAACAAATTCAGCACTTGATTTTTTAATTGCGCATCGCCTAAATATAAAATTTGACTAACATGGTGTGAATTAAGCTTATCCCCACGCCGTTTGCCAAACCCGATGCCTTTGCCGTGGACAATCGCCTCTTTTCCGTCATCAAACTTCACTAGTGCACTATTATTGTTATAAACTTGTTGTACAACTAACAGCATCGCGCACCTCCGTTGTTGAATTAATTATTGTTGCTTATTCAGGCGTTGTTTGGGTCTTAAAATTCGTGATAATGAATTCAAGTGCTTTTTTAGGATCACGGGTCAAGGCAATGTATTGTTGTCCTTTAGTTGCCACTAATTTAATGTGCAGCGGATCGGTTTCTGCTTTCAGATCTTGGTAATAAGTCCGTACTTGCGGCGCTAAAACCACCAAATCATAATTTGGCAAAATATCATGGTGGGCACCATAAGCACCTGCACTAGCAACGATTGGTTCATCATATTGTTTAGCACCAGTGGTCAGTGCATTAGCTAGTTGTTCACTAGTACCACCACCAGCACAGAGTACTAGCACACGTAATTGTTTCGTTAATTTTTCTGGTGCTTCTACCTGAGTTGCGACTGTTTGACTGGCTGATTCATTTTGTACTGTTGTTTGCGGCTGCGTTGTTGCTGTTTCTGTTGCTAATTTTGCGTCAACTGCTTTTTCATGCTCAAGTAAGGAGACATCATAGGCTTTAACGAAAGGTAAATAAATTAAGGTATCGACGGCTAATAAAATTATCATTAAAACAATGGCACTCCATTGAAAATTAGTGTCCAAAAACGCGCCGATTGGACCCGGTAATGCCCAAGATAAAACGTACATAAAACCATGCATCAATTGTAGATCGATAAATGCTTTTCCGATCACCACATTAACCATTGGCGCAACTACAAAGGGAATTAAGAAATAAGGGTTTAAAATAATTGGCGCCCCAAATAGCAAAGGCTCATTGACAGCAAACATCACCGGGATAATCGATGCTTTTCCAATCGCCTTTAACTGTTTTGATTTCATTAAAAAGATAAAGATAAACGGCACGACAAAGGTTGCACCGGTTCCACCTAATTCGCCTACAAAGTTACCAAAATTTTCAGTTAGTGCGTGAAATGGAAAATTACCAGCTTTAAATAACGCCAAATTTGCAGTGGTGTTACCAAAAAGTGCGGATTCCAAAGCTGGTTTAACCACTGACGGTCCATGGATCCCCAAAAACCAAAACATCGGGATTAAGAACCAAATCAACATCATGCCTGGATAACTTTCTGCTCCTTTGAATATTGGACCTAGTAAAGTTGCAATCATCGCACCAAATGGTACTTTTAACCATAGTCGGACTAACACATCTATTCCAGAAAAAATTAATGTTGCAAAGCCAAACGGAATAATGTCTCGAAAATTTTGTGAAATTGCACCCGGTACTTCTTTAGGCATTTTAATGGTTAAATCGCGTTGCACACAGAACTTATAAACATGCACCGTGACAAAAGCAGCCACAAAGGCAGATAAAATTCCTTGCGTACCAAAGAATGTTGGCAAATAGTTACCAGATTTGCTAGTCCCGATGGCCAGCAGCATAAATCCCACCATTGCAGCAATAGCAGTGGACGTATTGTTTAAAAATTTGCCACCTTTCATTCGCTTATTCATTGAACCTGTCAATGCTTTGGCCGTGGTCCCAGCAACATAAAACCCCACAAAGCCCATGGTATAGTTATAAATTTTGTTGAACCAAGCATTGAGTTCCACTGGGATTTTGATCCCAATTAAAGGCGGAATGTTCGACAATAAAATAAAAATACTTGAGAATAATATAATCGGCATGGCGGCTAAAAAACCGTCCTTAATTGCCATTAAATAAATATTGCGTGATATTTTTTCAAAGAAAGCTTGGTGTTTTTCAAGTCGATTAATAATCGTTTGCATCAATTGTTCCCCACTTTCATTAAAATCTAATCTGGCCAATAAAAAAACCACAACTAACAACTGGGGCTGTTTGCCCTAATTGTTGGTTGTGGTTACACCTAATTTAATAGTTATGATCCACTTATGTTGAATTCAACAGTTATATTATAGCATCAATTCAATATTTGTAAACGCTTTTTTAATGTGTAAAAAAATTACCGCTAGGTGCGGTAATTTTTTGTTCATCATTTATTGTTCTTCATACCATGGATAATGGAAGCTACCTTCACGGTCCGTCCGTTCATAAGTATGCGCACCAAAGTAGTCCCGTTCTGCTTGAATAATATTAGCTGGTAAGCGTTCTGAGCGGTAAGCGTCAAAGTAAGCAATCGCAGCTGAGAAACCAGGGACAGGGACACCAGCTTTAACTGCAAGCCCCACTAGATCACGCACTGCTTCTTGATATTGTTTTGTGATGTTTAAGAAATAATCATCCAACATCAAGTTTTGCAAATCCGGGTTCTTTTCGTAAGCATCGGTAATGTTTTGTAAAAATTGAGCCCGAATGATGCAACCAGAACGCCAAATCCGTGCAATGTTCGCGTAATCCAAATGCCAGTCATAATGGGCAGAAGCGATCCGCATTTGTTCGAAACCTTGTGCATAGCTCATAATTTTACTGAAGTACAACGCTTTACGGATCATTTCGACAATTTCATTTTTATCAAAATCAACTTTTCCAACTGGCTTTGGTAAAACCTTGCTGGCCTTAACCCGTTCTTGCTTCATCATGGAAATGTAACGCGCATAAACAGACTCTGTAATCAAAGATTGCGGGATTTCAAGTTCTAGTGCATTAGCAGAACTCCATTTTCCCGTCCCTTTATTCGCAGTCCGGTCTAAAATCATATCAACAATCGGCTTACCTGAACCAAGATCGTCTTTACGCGTTAGAATATCTGCAGTGATGTCAATTAAATAACTGTCCAGTTCACCTTTGTTCCAGTTATTGAAAATTGTGGCAATGTCATCAACTGACAAGCCAACTAGTTCATGTAACAAATGATAACTTTCAGCAATTAATTCTTCATCACCGTATTCTATACCATTATGAATCATTTTAACGTAATGACCAGCGCCATTAGGACCAATGTAGGTTACACAAGGTGCCCCATCATCAGCTTTAGCCGCCATTTGTTCAAAAATTGGTGCAACTAAATCATAAGCTTCTTTTTGACCACCTGGCATCATGGAAGGCCCTTTAAGTGCACCTAATTCTCCGCCAGAAACCCCCATGCCAATAAAGTTAATGCCAGATTTATCTAATTCTTTATTCCGGCGCATGGTATCTTTAAAGAATGTATTACCACCGTCAATCAGCACATCACCTTTATCCAACAATGGCAATAGTTCTTGGATAACGGCATCTGTACCGGCACCTGCTTTGACCATCAAGATGATCCGCCGCGGTTTTTCCAATGAGGCAACGAAATCCTTAATTGTATAACTTGGCACTAAATGCTTATCTGCATGTTCTTTGGCAACCGCTTCGGTTTTCGAACCCGTCCGATTATAAATTGCCACCGTGTAACCACGGCTTTCAATGTTTAAAGCGAGGTTCTTGCCCATAACGGCCATACCAACGACACCAATTTGTGGTGTTTGCTTTTCCATCTTTTTGTGCCCCCTTATCTATTTAACAACTTCTATCCTATCAAAAACGACCCGCAAATAAAAGATAAACTACTTTTTTATCTGGTCAATTATCCTTCAATGTGCTGATTTTAGCTTGATTTGGTTTTTGTGAGAAGAAACGTAGAGTAGGAGCCAGCCTTTTCCGTCTAACTGCAAAGCGGAATTATCTGCTTTTTGGTTTAATTAGGTTTTTATCATCACCCAAGTAAACGTGCTCGCTGTGACAGCTTCTTCCGTCTAGCGACGCAACGCAAATCATTCACTGCGTGAATAATTCACGTTGCTATGCTAGTACTCAGAAGCTAAGCGTCACAACGAGCACTCTCTATACAAAAAAGGGTCTAGAATTTTTGGTGTTGGAAAGTATTTCCATTCCAAAAGTACTAGGCCCT
>NZ_AYYI01000037.1 GCF_001436505.1 Loigolactobacillus rennini DSM 20253
GAGATCTCCAAAGGATAGAAACTATCCTTCAACACCATTTGACAAACTTCCATAATTTTGTGTGGGAAGCAGGTAATGACATGAAAGAAGCAAGCCAAACGTTACACAAAACAATTCGGATTACAGGACAAGGCGACAGTAAGCAAAAAGCAGTTGGCAATGCCTTAGCGCAAATTCATAAGAAAATTAGTGCTGATTCCAATCAATTAGCAGTCAGAATTATACCCGAAGACATACGGATTGTTTCGGCAATCGTTGAAACATTTAAAGAACACTTTTTGTTTTTCTTTTTTCCAAGAATTAGAAAAAAATATCAAGTGACCTTGGATGTTACTGTCAATGTGATGTCTTTAGACTTGGCAGCCTTGGATTTTACTGAACAGAAAGTTTCTTCTCCCGATAAAGTGCTTTTATCAAAGGTTAAAAGCTTGGCTAGAGGAGGTAAATAAATGCACATCACAGTTATTTTCATTCAATCATTAATTGTCGGTGCCCTTGTTGGCTTTGCAGCAGGTATTGGGGCGGCAAGAATGTTTAATGCACCTAAAGTACAGGCACTTGGTGCTTTTAGGACATTGGGCGAAATGAATGCTGCTGAAGGCGATCCAGTATCTCATTTTTCTTTTGGATTAGGTTTCTTCTTTAATGCGTGGGCTTCAACTGTTGGTGCTGGTGCATTTACGCAAGATATCACGCACCGTGTCATTCCTAACTGGGCAGCAGCTGCGTTGCTAATTCGGAATAAAAAAATTGCAGAGACAGTGCATAACCCTAAAAAAATGGGAATTGCCGGTTTAGTGATTGGTATATTAGTAGTGACTTTCTTAAATATTACGTCTTCAGCTATCCCAGAGTCATTACAAGTTACTGCAGTGAAAGTTTTGGTACCAGCGGCGAATACGTTAATTAATATTGTCATGCCAGTTCTTTTTTGGCTAGCAGCAATAGATGCCGGTCACCGTTCAGGCTTATTTGGTACTGTTTTTGGTGGACTAGCTGGTTTAATCATGGGCAATGCAGTTCCTGGTGTTGTGTTAGGGATTTTGCTAGGCAAAGGTGTCGATGAATTAGGGTGGCGACGCATTACTAAAATTATGCTTGTTGCCATTATCTTATTGTTTGTATTAAGTGGTTTCTTCCGTGGCTTTGACATTGAAACATTGAAGTCACTTCATTTATCCACGCCAGATTGGCTCAACCATTTACATGGATTAGTTAATCCTGAATAAGAAAGGCGGATTTGAATGCAAAACGATTTGAAAGATTTAGAGCATGCTAAAAGCTTTTGGTTCGCTGACTGGGCTTTTCCGATTATTGTTGGCTTGATGTCAGCAGGTGTTTTTGCTGGGACTTCTATGTACTATAATTATGGTGTTGGTGCTTTTAATGAAGTTGCGATTGTTGCCATGTTAAAAGCCGGTATGTCCGGAGGTTCTTATGGTGCAGCCGCTGCGTTTGGTGCAAGCTTTTTATTTGCTCGTATTCTTGAAGGCTCATTAGTCGGTATTCTTGATTTAGGTGGTTCGATTTTGACTGGTGTTGGGATTGGCATACCTGCTATTTTACTGAGTGTCGGCATTAAATTACCGATGGAAAGTTTTCCAATAGCACTTTTAACTGGTTTAGTATTAGGCGTTATCATTGGTGGTGTTATTTATTTAGTCCGTAAGTTCACCATTGGCCAGTCTTCTTCTACATTTGGTGCCGATGTCATGATGGGCGCGGGTAATCAAACTGGACGCTTTTTAGGGCCACTGATCATTTTAAGTGCCATCACTGCATCGATTCCAATCGGTATTGGATCAACCATTGGTGCCGCGATTTTTTACGCCTGGAAGAAACCGCTACCAGGCGGCGCAATTATAGGCGCCATGATTGCAGGGTTCTTTTTCCCAGTGGGATTAAAATGAAATAGAGGTGGCAATAATGGAGGATTTATATATAAAAAATGGTCTAACTGCTGATAAGCAGACAATTGAAATCGCTATAACTGGTGGCAAAATTGTTGCTGTAGACCGGCAGTTAATCGGGATTCAGGCAAAGCAAACTGTTGATTTAAAAAATGCGGCATATGTCTCTGCAGGGTGGATTGATGACCACACACATTGTTATGAAAAACTATCGTTATATTATGATGATCCAGATAAAGATGGCTACAAAACTGGTGTGACAACTGTGATTGATGCAGGTTCTTGTGGCGCAGATAATATTGCTGATTTCTATCGCATTACGCGGCATAAAAAGACAAATGTGTTTACCTTGATTAATGTGTCCAAAACAGGTATCTTAGCGCAAGATGAGCTAGGTGACATGCACAGAGTTCAGGAAATCCCATTGCTTTCAGCGATTGAACAATACCCTAATTTTATTGTTGGAATTAAAGCACGTGAAAGCCATTCAGTGGTTTTAGATAATGGTGTCAAACCACTTGAGGCAGCTAAAAAATTTCAGCAAAAGACGGCTGGATTACCAGTTATGGTGCATGTTGGTGCCAATCCGCCTGAACTAAGTGATGTACTTAAGTTAATGACTCGGGATGATATATTAACTCATGCTTATAATGGTAAGCCAAACGGTATGTTAGATCAGCACGATAACATTAAACCTTTTGTTAAAGCTGCTTATCAGCGTGGCGTTATCTTCGACGTCGGCCACGGCACAGATAGTTTTAATTTTCATACTGCTGAAATCGCAAAAGCGGCGGGATTACACCCTAAATCTTTAAGTACGGATATCTATCATCGTAATCGTGAAAATGGCCCTGTTTATGATATGGCAACGACTATGGAGAAAATGTTGGCATTAGGGTATTCATTACCACAAATTATAACTATGGTCACTACTGGACCGGCCGCTAATTTTAATTTATCGACTAAAGGTCGTCTTGAAATCGGTGCTGATGGGGATTTAACCATTTATGAAGTGAATTCTGGTAAAAAAACGTTAACAGATTCAAATGGTAATCAACGGACTGCAAAAACATTAATTAAGCCACAATATACTGTGATTGCCGGCAAGTTATTTAATATTGGAGGATAAAAATGGCAGATATTTATGAACAATACAAATTAAAGCAAGTAATCAATGCTAGTGGCAAAATGACCATTTTGGGTGTATCCAAAGTTTCAGATACGGTGTTGAAAGCACAAAAATTTGGTGGTCAACATTTTTTTGAAATGTCCGATTTAGTAGTTAAAACCGGACAACACTTAGCCAATTTAATTGGTGCAGAAGATGCAATTGTGGTTAATTCAGCTTCCTCAGGGATTGCCTTAGCTATTGCAGGCTTAATCGGTCAGGGAAGCCAATATCATGTACATCATCCCTACGATCAGCGCTTCAAGCAACGCGAGATCATTATGCCTAAGGGACAGAACATTGATTATGGTGCACCAGAAGAAATGATGATTGAATTAGGCGGAGGCCAGTTGGTAGAAGCTGGTTATGCCAATATGTGCACACCTGCCCATATTGAAGAGATGATCACTGAAAATACAGCTGGTATTTTATACGTAAAAAGTCACCATGCGGTGCAAAAAAGTATGTTGTCCGTTGCGGATGCATTAGCCGTTGCCCATCAACATCATTTACCATTAATTTTAGATGCGGCGGCTGAAGAAGATTTACGTCAATATGTTGATTTAGGTGTCGATATTGTGATTTTCAGCGGCGCTAAAGCAATTGAAGGACCAGCTTCTGGCTTTGTTTTTGGAAATAAAAAATACATTAGCTGGTTGCGGATGCAATCCGCAGGTATCGGTCGGGCGATGAAAATTGGTAAAGACAATATCTTAGGCTTGACAGCAGCAATCGAATTTTATTTAAATCATGGTTCAGAAAAAGGGACGGTGATGAAAGCCCGTTTAATGCCGTTCGTTGAGGAGTTAAACAAGGTTAAGGGACTAAATTCTAAAGTGGTGCAAGACGGTGCTGGTCGTGATATTTTCCGTGCTAGTGTGGCAGTTACTAAAGCTTCACCACACGATGCCAAAGCGATTACAGCACAGTTAAAAGCAGGAAATCCTGCCATTTATACGCGAGAATACCGGGCTAATGAAGGGATTATTGAATTTGATATCCGTGCGGTTGATCAAGCAGAAATGCGACAGATTGTGTCACGGTTAAAAGAGATTCAAGCTTAGCGATTTAATCAATGGATGAGTGATGCTGTTTTTTCGATCACATGTAAAAAAAGTGGTATTAGTGCAAATAAAGCCGGTTAATTTTGGTTTTTGATGGCTTATAAATGATGACTTTCACATGAAATTACGGTATGGTAGTAAATAGGGGGCAATGCACTGGTAACAGTAAGATTCGATTGTTTACCGATTCATACTGCCCAGGATTTGATTAAACGGATGATGGTCATTTAAACATGAATGCCAACTATTTAAGCATCTGCCCATCATGACTGTGGGAGGAAAAAGCGGGTGCGAAGTTTTAGTTATCAAGGATTAAAGAATTATTTATCAACGTTAGAAGAATTTAGTGAAGTTGAAGTGGTTGTATTAGAGAGTCCCAGTCGTTACTATCGTGTTTATTTAAATGACTTACAGGATCTGAAGCGTTTAACACCAACTGCTATTTTCAATGTGAATTGTCATGAGATCGTTTAGGCTTTTGAGAAAATAATTGCAATAAAAAAACGCGCAAGTGCGCGTTTTTTCGTTACCATTTAATTAATTTAGTCATCATATGGTGCTTTGTCTAAATAAGCATTGAGCATCCAAATATTCTTGTCAAGATCACTCTTGTAGCCGTTTAACATATCTTGTGTTGGCAAGTCTTGTTCTTCATCAGTGATTTCGATGCCTTTTTGATATTGGTCACGTAAATATTTGAAGCCTTTAACCAAGCGTGCCATGAATTCTTTCATGTCTAATTGGTCAAATTCAACTTTTTCGTCTGGTAAGCCAGTATTTTCGATAAATTCATGTGTGGTTGCCATTGGGGCACCATTTATGGCAATTAACCGTTCTGCGACTTCATCAAGTTGGTCACTTAATTGGTCACCATAGTCATCCATTAATGGGTGTAACCGGAAAAAGCTTTGACCACGTAGATACCAGTGCGTTTGTTGGATAATAACCTTTAATTGGCTAATGTCAGCAATTAATTGGTTAAGTTGTGCTTTGGTCTTTGGAAAATCGTAGTTATAAGTTGTCATAAACTAACCCCTTTTCTAAATTATTGTTCTACTTTAGAATACCAGTTTTGGAAGCGTTTGTAAACCATAATGATTATTTAAAATGAATCATTATGATCGTTTTAAAATCTCACAAGTATACGCAACTAGTAAGCTAGAATAAAACGGCTGATCAGTGGTATGTCGCGATTAACAACCACTATAATTAAAGTATAACATTAAGGTGAGTTAATCACATTAATTAGGCATATTGAATGTATTATTGTCGTTTGGTTGCTGGTCTTGTCCACTATTTGATGGCTGATAATGATGATTTGAATAAGTACTTTGATTATTTTGATAGGTTCCCGTAGCGTAATTAACAGTGCTGTCGGCACCATAGATAATGTAATTAGTGGCCGTAATCCCATCAAAATCAGGGTTAGCTTTATTTAGCCGAGTTTCACGATTGCTAATTTTTGTGGGGGTTAGGTTTAATTGCGTTCGCAATTTCTTAGAAATTCGGTTTAGCTCTTTTGTTGTTGCGATTTGATACGAACTACCATTAATATTAGCGTTTTTTCCTTGTAGCTGATCTGATGTCATGTGTTTTACTGCAGCACGGTAATTTGTGGCTAAGCCTTTCATATCTGAAAAACTTAAATCTGTTTTTAAGTTCTTTTGAACAACATTGAGGATTTTTTGGTAATTGGCAACGCCGTTTAACGAGAGCAATTTTTTAGTCACCGCTTTGATTACTTGCTGTTGTCGCAATTGGCGGCCATAATCACCTTTAGGGTCATCATAGCGCATTCGAGCAAAGGCCAAAGCATGCTTACCGTCTAGATGGTGGGTGCCTTTTTTAATTTTGGTTTTATTAAACGTAAACGTTAAATTACTAGTTACCGTGACGCCGCCAACTGCATCCACAATTTTGGCTAAGCCGCCCATATTTAACGTCAGATAATAATTAATGGGTACGTTTAATAAGTTGCTGACTGCCTTCTTAGCTGTTTTGGCACCGCCAATTTCGTAGGCAGAATTAATTTTTTGCACGCTAGTTTTTCCTTTAGCGGTCATTTCTGCCATGGTATCGCGGGGAATGCTGACAAAGGTCGTTTTTTTAGTGGTAGGATTAATGGTTGCGACAATAATGGTGTCAGAACGTCCTTTATCAGTTCGGCCATCGGCGCCTGTATCAACTCCTAGCAGTAAAATCGATAGCGGTTTTTGATTTTTAATTTTAGTGGCAGCGTTTTGGTCGCTTGCTTGGTAGATTTTACTAGCCGTTTGCTTGGTTTGATGGTAGGCATACGCTGCCATACTGCCACCGATAATTAATATTAGTCCTAACAAAGTTAATAAAATTTTAGGCCAACGCTTCATTTTCTTTTTATGCAGCATAATAGTCCTTTCATTAATTGGGATTTTCCATTCCATTATAAACATTTTTGCTTAACTCAAGCTTAAATATTTCAATAAGATTACAAAAAAGCGTGCATGAAAAGCAATTTTGCTTTTCATGTACGTCCCAGAGATTGTTAAACTAGCAACACCTTAAACTAAACGGATTAATCGGCGTTGTCTGATGACTCGGGCTGCTTTTGCACCGGCTTTTTAGTTGGTTGGCGCCGGGTAACTTTAAACCAATTAATATAAGCATTGTCTACATCACCGACAGTAAAGGTGAAATCGCCTAGTTTAAAATCTTGGTCAGGTTGAATTGTCGGATCTTCCTTCATCACGTACCCAGTTAAGGTGACCACATCGGAATCATCAAATTCACGTATTTTGACATTAAAGTAACGTTCAAAATCATAAAGTGTGATTTTTCCGTTAACACGGAAGCTACCATCTTTTTGTTTTTTCACATATTCTTCAGAAGGCACTTCATTTTCATCGCGAACTGTACCGAATAATTCTTCATAGATATCTTTGTCAGTAATAATGCCACTGGTTCCGCCGTACTCATCTACAACGACCACGATGGGGGTCCGCTTTTGCACCATTTGCGCTAAAACATTCTGCAAAGAAGCAGTTTCAGGAACGGTAATGATATTGCGCAATAATTTGCTGACTCGGATTTGATCATTAGTTTCAGCTTGCTTAATCAAATCATAATTGTAAACATAGCCAATAATATTGTCTTTATCGTTATCTTCTACTACTGGAAAGCGACTAAACCCTTTAGTGACGTACAGTTTAATGGTATCTGCTACATTGGCAGTCACATCGATTACGACTAGTGATGTACGGTCAATCATAATGTCTTTGGCAACTTTATCGTTCATTTCAAAAGCACGTTCCATATAAATGTAATCATTGCGCTCTAACTGACCACCACTAACGGCATTGCGAGATAGCGTTAGAATTTCTGCTTGCGAAAAGTTTTCGTTTTCTTCATCTGCCGGTTTTAATCCAATTAAGCGAACAACACCATTAGCGGAAACGTTTAGTAACCAGACAAAAGGATAAAACAATAAATGGAAGTAACGTAAGGGGGTAGTGACAAACATCATGGCCTGTAAGGGCATATCGATACTGATGTTTTTGGGAACAATTTCTGTAAAGACAACTTCCAGATAGGTTAAAATAATGACCCCTAAAACGGCACCAACAGCGTGTAATGCAGTTGGATTCATCATATGGCCAATATTAAATAAGTCCACTAAAATTGTTTCAACTGTGGATTCACCGATCCAACCTAAAATAATGCCAGCTACACTGACACCGACCTGAGTTGTGGATAGGTATTCATTTAAATTGTGTACCATGTGCAGCGCGGTGTTAATCTTTTTCGAATGGCCACCTAGCTGGTCTAATTTTTCTTTTAGTGCGCTTGGTCGTGTTTGAACTAAAGCAAATTCTGATGCGACAAAAAACGCCGCAAATAAAAAAGTGATTAGCATGATGACCAAATTAACTGCGATTTGACTACCAGTCACGTTCATTCCTCATTTCGCTCAAATTAACTACTTACATTCTACCATTTTTACCGTTGGTGTTATAATTTTTGCAATGCTAATGTTCATTATGTGCGTGTAATTAAAATAATCGACCAGCGTTTAAGCAAAAGTTAAATCGGCCCTGAGACGGTGGTTATTTGTTATTAATTTGGTAAAGTTGATTTATAGCAAATTAGCTTAAAAAATTATCATTCATCATTAGCTTAAAATAAGCGACAGTAATTTTTAATGCATTGAGAAAGGACGACAGCGCAGATGCTGATTAATATTATCATTATTGCCATTTTATTGTGGGCGATTTATCGTGGATTGAAACGTGGTTTGATTGCAGAGTTGCTTTATACCATTGGGTACGTTGCTGTTTTTATTTTTGCGCGTCTAGCAGCACCAGAAGTCAGTGCTTGGTTCGCTGGCTGGTCCAGTAGCGCAGCGACTAGTTTAAGTGTCACTTACACCATTGCTTTTTTGTTGTTACTGATGGTAGGTTGGTTAGTGATTCGTTTATTGGTTCGCTGGTCTCGGCTCATCACCTGGTTACCGGTGATTAAGCAAGCCAATGGTTTAGCTGGCGCAGTGGTGGCTTTTGTCATCAATTATTTTGGGGTATTTATTGTTTTGAGCGTCTTGAACTTTATCCCCAATGTAACGCTACAAAGCCAATTACAACAATCTAGTGTGGCTCAGAGTGTTGTGACGAAAACGCCAGTACTGACTAGCCAGTTACTTCAAAAATATTTATTTGATGGGCACGGTGACACTGAAACAACGGATTCAAACGCTGACAGTAATTCTGATGCGGAATTAGATGCAACGCAAACTAATGAAAATGCTATTTAAAAAACATTGATAGCAAAAACTGGGCGATGAAGTGAACCCTTAAAATTGGACAACTTTATTAAGCTGCTTTCTGGGCGGTAA